>JBJXED010000120.1:0-5185 GCA_046155225.1 Burkholderiaceae bacterium | reverse complement strand
ATCCACCAACTGCGCCAATCCCAATTGATGATCAGCCTCGTGGGCTTGCCGGGCTCCGGCAAATCCACGGTAGGCCGCTTGCTGGCGCGGCGGCTGCAACTTGACTTTGTCGATACCGACGCCTTGTTCGAGCAGCAAGAAGGCTGCTCGATCCGCGAGTTTTTTGAGCGTGAGGGCGAGGCGGCGTTTCGGGACCGTGAGCAGGCGCTGATTGACGATTTGACGCAGCATCACCAGGGCGTGCTCGCCACCGGCGGCGGCGCGGTGCTGCGGCAAGTCAACCGAAACCACCTGCGCGAGCGCAGCCATGTGCTGTACCTGCGCTCGCACCCTGAAGACTTGTTTCGCCGCTTGCGCCACGACAGGCAGCGGCCGCTGCTGCAAGTCGAAGACCCGCAAGCCAAGCTGCAAGCCTTGTTTGAAGAGCGGGATCCGCTGTACCGCGAGACGGCGCATTTTGTGGTCGAAACCGGCCGCCCGGCTGTAGGCATGCTGCTGGGCATGGTACTGACGCAACTCGAGCTGGCGGGCATCGTGCCCCGCAGCTGATAGTGGCCGCGTGGCCAAGCGCGCAGCCACCGCTGGATTTGCGCCTAAACTTGCCTGATGCAACTACCAGCAGACGCCACTTTGGTCGCCCATGCCCCTGCCGCTCACCTGCACATTGACCTGGGCGAGCGCAGCTACCCCATCGTGATTGGCGCAGGCCTGCTGCCCGACCCCACCCGCTACAGCAGCCTGCCGCCAGCCGCTGCGGCCATGATCGTCACCAACAGCACTGTTGATCCGCTGTATGCCGCTGCCTTGCAGCGCGCCTTGCAGCCGCGTTACCAGGCGGTCCATAAAGTGGTGCTGCCCGACGGCGAGGCCTACAAAACATGGCAGACGCTCGACCTGATTTTTGACGCCTTGCTGCAAAACGGTTGCGACCGCCGGGCCGTGCTCTTCGCGCTGGGCGGCGGCGTGGTCGGCGACATGACGGGCTTTGCCGCCGCCAGCTACATGCGCGGCGTGCCGTTTGTGCAGGTGCCTACGACGCTGCTGGCGCAGGTGGATTCCTCTGTGGGCGGCAAGACCGGCATCAACCACCCACGCGGCAAAAACATGGTCGGCGCTTTCTACCAGCCGCAGCTGGTGTTGTGCGACCTGGACACGCTCAAAACCCTGCCGCAGCGCGAGATCAGTGCGGGCTTGGCAGAAATCATCAAATACGGGCCGATCGCCGACCTGGAATTTTTGGCCTGGACCGAGCACAACCTGGCCGCCCTGTGTGCCTGCGAACCCGCCGCACTGGCGCATGCGGTGCGCCGCAGTTGCGAGATCAAGGCCGATGTGGTGGCGCGTGATGAGCGCGAGTCCGGCGTGCGTGCCATTTTGAATTTCGGCCACACCTTTGGCCATGCCATTGAAGCCGGTATGGGCTACGGCCAGTGGCTGCACGGCGAGGCGGTGGGCTGCGGCATGGTGATGGCGACCGAGTTGTCGCGGCGGCTGGGCGGAGTCGATGCCGCTTTTGCGCAGCGCTTGCGTGCGCTGGTGGCCGCCGCGGGTTTGCCCACGACCGCGCCCGTGCTGGACGCGCAGGACAATGCGGGCCGTTATCTTGAGCTGATGCGGCTGGACAAAAAAGCGCAGGGCGGGGAAATCATGTTCGTGCTGCTCGACGGACCGGGCCGGCCAGTGCTGCGGCCGGTGCCCGACGCCGTCGTGCGCGAAGTGATTGCGGTGTGCAGCTGAGCCTGCTGCCCGGCTTGTGTGACGCCAAGCTACTTCAGTATTCATAGCACCTCCGGCAATTAATACGCTGGCTAGCGCCTCATTCGATATAAAAAATGGCCCCAGCACCCTATGCCTGCCTTCCCAGCGCCTCGCGCGGCCGCCTGTACCCGGAGCCGCCAGAGCCCACACGCGACGCCTTCCAGCGCGACCGTGACCGCATCGTCCACAGCAGCGCATTCCGGCGGCTGGTCTACAAAACCCAGGTGTTTTTGAACCATGAGGGCGACCTGTTCCGCACCCGGCTGACGCATTCGCTGGAGGTGGCGCAACTGGCGCGTTCGATGGCGCGCAGCCTCGGTTTGAATGAAGACCTGGTCGAGGCCATTGCGCTGGCGCACGACCTCGGCCACACGCCGTTTGGCCACGCCGGGCAAGATGCGCTGAACGACTGCATGGCCGAGTACGGCGGTTTTGAGCACAACCTGCAAAGCCTGCGCGTGGTGGACGCGCTCGAAGAACGCTACCCCGACTACAACGGCCTGAACCTCTGCTTTGAAACCCGCGAGGGGATTTTGAAGCACTGCTCGCTGCGCAACGCACAGTGGATCGAGGCGCGTGAGCCCTTCGGCGTGGCGCGCCGTTTTATCGACCGCAGCCAGCCCAGCCTGGAGGCGCAACTGTGCAACCTTGCCGACGAAATCGCCTACAACGCGCACGACGTAGACGACGGCGTGCGCTCGGGCCTGATCACGCTGGAACAACTGCAGGCCGTGCCCTTGTTTGCCCAGCATCTGGATGAAGCGCTGGCGGCACATCCAAAACTGGCCCAGCCACTGGAGCCGCAGCGCCGCGACCGGCGCGTGCTCTACGCCGCCATCCGCCGCATGCTGAGCGCGCAGGTGTATGACGTGCTGGCCGCTACCCAGGCGGCGCTGCAGCAGGCGCAAGTGCAAAGCCTGGAGGGCGTGCGCCAGCACCCGCCGCTGGTTGGCTTCAGCCCGGCCATGCAGGCCCAGTCCACCCAGCTCAAACAGTTTTTGTATGCCCGGCTCTACCGCCACCCGCAGGTGGTAGCGACCACCGACAAGGCGCGCACGGTGGTGCGCGATTTGTTTGCCGCCTACACGATGGACACGCAAACGCCGCGCAGCCCGCGCCAGATGGCCGACTACATCGCCGGCATGACCGACCGCTTTGCCCTGCGCGAACACGAACGCATCACCGGGCAAAAACTGCTTTAGGAAAGCACTGGCTAGAATCGCCGCACGGAGGTGACATGAGCTTTCTGAACCAACTCAAAACGCAAGCCAATGCGCTGCAAAACCAGGAAAGCGGCAACCAACAAACCAGCGCGGAGAACCTCGCCCAAACCGAGGCCGCTTGCCTGACCACCTGGCTCTACCTGAGCGAGCTGGCCAAGCAACTCAACATCATTGCCCCGGCCGGGCCTGAGATGACGCTGGACGGCAAAACCCGCTGGCCGACCATGAAACTGGTGGACTTTAGGGCCGACTGCCGCAAGAAAATGCTGCTCGCCAAAGAGGTGTATGACAGCCTCAGTCTGGGCTGGCAGATCGTGCCGAAAATCGGCAAGCCGGTGGGCGGCAGCGTCAGCGCCAATTTTTTGCCTGATTTGCAGCGTATCGAGGAGCGCATCAAACTGGCCAGCTTGCAGCACGAGCGCAAGGAAATCCGCCATCCCGAGAAAAACACCTTGCTCGCGCTGGAGTTTGAGTACCTGACGCAATGCCGCGCCAGCGTGATGGTGACGCCCGAACACGACAAAGCCAGCCTTTGCTTTCGCCTGGTCAACACGGCGGGCTTTGGCGTCATCACCACCCGCTACCCCGCCAAACAAATCCAGACCCCGGTGCTCGACGAGCTGGCCAAATTGCTGGTCGGTCAGCCCAGCCGTTTTGTCTGAACTTTCCGGCAGCTTCGCCGTGCTGCCTGATGCCGAGCACCACTGCGCTGCGGCCGTGGCCGTAGCCGACACCCAGCGCTGGCTGGAGCGTGCGGTGGTGGGCCTGAACCTGTGCCCTTTTGCCAAAGCCGTCCACACCAGGGGCCAGATTCACTACGCCGTCAGCAGCGCCGAAACCGCCGAAAAACTGCTTTTTGACTTGGAAATTGAGTTAAATAACCTGCTAGCCATGGAGTCTTCTGCCCGTGATACTACGCTTTTAATAGCGCCGTATTTTGGCGATTTCGACTTATTCAACGACTTGTGCGTTCTGGCTGATCTGCACTTGCGCCTGCACGGCCTGCAAAAGCAGATTCAACTCGCCAGCTTTCACCCGCGCTACCGTTTTGCGGGCGCGCCCGAGGGCGACATCAGCCACGCCGCGCACCGCTCGCCGCACCCCACGCTGCACCTGCTGCGCGAGGCCAGTGTGGCGGCAGCGCTGGCGGGCTTTCCCGATGCCGACAAGGCCAGCGAAGCGATCCTGGAGCGCAATGGGCAAACCCTGCGCAAGCTGGGTTGGGCAGGTTGGCAGGCCCTGGGTACGGGGCCTTGCGCATGAAAACGCGCCATGCCAAGTCGCCTCAGGGTGCGCAGGCCCTGCGGGCCGTACCCGCGGGCAGCCCGGCCCAGCAGCACCCGGAGATTCGGCCCGGCCAGTCCACCTTGCTGCTGCAAGCGCTGCACATCCTGACGCGTGATGGCCAGCTCAACCAGGACTCGCGGCGCAAGCTCAAGCAGGTCTACCACCTGTTCGGCTTTATTGAAACCTTGCTGGACGAATTGGCCGCCAGCCCCGGCCAGCTGCAAAGCAGCGCGGGACTGACGATGGCCGACCACGGCGCGGGCAAGTCCTATCTCGGATTCATCGCCTACGACCTGTACTTTAAGCAGCGCGCCGCCAGCCAAGCGGGCTGTATCTACGGCATCGAGACGCGCGCCGAGTTGGTTGAAAAGTCCCGCGCCTTGGCATTGCAACTGGGTTTTGAGCGCATGCGGTTTTTGGACATGAGCGCGCTTGAGGCCACCGCGTCAGCCGAGCTGCCCGCGCGCATCGACCTCGTTACCGCCCTGCACGCCTGCGACACCGCGACCGACGACGCGATTGCCTTTGGCCTAGCCAAAGAGGCCCGCGCCTTTGCCTTGGTGCCCTGCTGCCAGGCCGAAGTGGCGGCCAGCCTGCGCCAGCACAAAGCGCTCAGCCTGGCCCGCACGCCGCTGGCCGAGCTCTGGCGGCACCCGCTGCACACCCGCGAAATCGGCAGCCAGCTCACCAACGTGCTGCGCTGCCTGTACCTGGAAGCGCAGGGCTACCAAGTCAGCGTGACCGAGCTGGTCGGCTGGGAGCACAGCCTGAAGAATGAACTCATCGTCGCCCGCCTCGCCCCGCAAAACAGTGGGCAAAAACAGCGCCATGCCGCAGAACGCTTGCTGGCGCTCTGCGCAGAGTTTGGCCTGGCCGACTTGCAAAAGCGCCGCTTTCCGCTGGGTGATGTAAGCGCA
>JBJXED010000119.1:0-9937 GCA_046155225.1 Burkholderiaceae bacterium | reverse complement strand
ACGCCGCCTGCTTCGGGGTGGGCTTCTTTGAACAATCGTTCGTACAAGTGCACTTCGGCTTGTAGTGCGTCGGCTACGGCTACCCAGGTGATGACGCCTTTGACTTTAACGGCGTCTGAGCCGGGGGTGCCGCTTTTGGTGTCGGGTATCAGCAGGGCTGTACTTCAGTGACTTTGCCTGATGCGTCGCGGGTAGCTGTGTGCCCGCGGTAGAACCAAATCCATCTTGCACCCCAAGGTCTCGCCATTGAGCGGCTGTGAGCGCTCAAACTGCCTTGGTCAACCGTGTTTTGAAGCCCCAATCCCGTGCCATACTTGGTCTCATGCGCTTGGATTTCCTATCCGTACACATGCTTGGTTTTACGGATGCTGTGCTTGCATTTCCGACTGCGATATTCACCACGCTCTTGGGCGTGGCGGTGGTCTACTGGCTTCTGGCTTTGATCGGGCTGGTCGATTTTGATTCGGGCGACCTGCATGCTGACGCTGATATCACCGATCCGGACTTGGGTAGCCTGGTCGGAATCATTGTTGCCTTTGGTCTACAGGGTGTGCCGTTTTCCATCGTTTTCAGCCTGGTGGTGTTGCTGTCTTGGACGCTGAGTTGCCTGGGTGCGATGTGGTTGCTGGCGCTGCTGCCTGTATCCATTCCGGTCTATGTCAGTGGCAGCTTGTTGGCGTTGGCCAGCGTATCGCTCGCCGTTCCCATCTCAGCACGCATTGTCAAACCGCTGCGAGGTCTGTTTGTCACGCATGCGGCCATCCACAATGCTTCCCTGGTGGGCCAACACTGCAAGGTGTTGACGCAAGGTGTGGATGAAAAAATGGGCCGGGCCGAGGTGTTACAACGCGGCGCGAGCATCAACATCAGGGTGTGGGCACACGTGCCGAACTCGCTGGCGCGTGGTAGCAATGCCCGTGTTGTCGCGTACGACGAGGAGACCGCTCGTTACCAGATCAAGGCCGATGGATGATGGCCTGCCGTTTTCCTTTGTTCAATAGTCATTTTATTCGTTTTGGAGTTATCTGATGGAACCCATCCTCATATCCGTCGCAGCGCTGGTCATCCTGGTTTTTGTGCTGTTTGCGATGTTCGCCAAGTTCTATCGCAAGATCGAACAGGGTCATGCGCTGATCGTGAACACCATGCGCGCCGAGCCCACCGTCACCTTCACCGGCTGTATGGTCTACCCCGTGATCCACAAGGCCGAGCTGATGGAGATCTCGGTCAAGACGATTGAGATTGACCGCTCGGGCCGCGAGGGCCTGATCTGTAAGGACAACATTCGCGCCGACATCAAGGTCAAGTTTTTTGTGCGCGTAAACAAGACCTCCGAAGACGTGTTGAAAGTGGCCCAGGGCGTGGGTTGTGAACGGGCCTCCAACCAGGACGCACTGGAGGATCTGTTCTCCGCCAAATTCTCCGAGGCGCTGAAGACGGTTGGCAAGTCGATGGAGTTTGTCGACCTGTACCAGGCACGTGACCACTTCCGTGACGAAATCATCCGCCAGATCGGCGACGACCTGTCGGGTTATGTGCTGGAGGATGCGGCCATCGACTACCTGGAGCAAACGCCGCTGTCCAAGTTGGACAGCAGCAATATTCTGGACGCCCAGGGCATCAAAAAGATCACCGAACTGACGGCGGTGGAAAGCGTGCGTACCAACGAGTTGCGCCGCAATGAAGAGATGCAGATCAAGAAAAAGAACGTCGAGACGCAAGAAACCCTGCTCGAGCTGGATCGACAGGCGGCTGATGCGCAGGCCCGCCAGAGCCGGGAAGTGGCCTCGGTGCGGGCCCGTGAAGAAGCAGAAACCGCCAAGGTGCAGGCCGAGGAACGCACCAAGTCCGAAATGGCCCGCCTGCAAGGTGAACAGACCGTTGCCGTGCAAAACGAAAACTCCCAGCGCGAAAAGGAAGTTGCCGAAAACAACCGCAAACGCGCGGTGGCGATTGAAGAAGAAAAGGTTACCCGCGCCCGTGAACTCGAAGTGGTGGACCGCGAGAAGGAAGTGGCCCTGCAAAAAATCGACAAGGAACGCGCGCTGGAGGTGCAGAAGAAAGCCATTGCCGACGTGATCCGCGAGCGCATCGTGGTGGACCGCACCGTGGCCGAGCAGGAAGAAGCCATCAAGGAGTTGCGTATGGTGTCTGAGGCCGAGCGCAACAAAAAATCCACCATCATCCTGGCCGAGGGAGAGGCCGAGCAATTGTTGATCACCGAAGTGAAAGCGGCTGAAGCCCAGGAGCGCCGCGCACGTCACAAGGCCACGGAAGACATCACACTGGCAGACGCCCACCTCAAGGTCTCCGAGAAAAACGCCGAGTCGAAGAAACGCGAAGCCGAAGGTATAGAGGCCATCGGTGCCGCGCCTGGCTTGGCCGCTGCACGGGTTGCGACGGTGACGGCCGATGCCAGACACAAACAAGGCATGGTCGAAGTGCAGGTTAAAGAGGCTGCCGCAATCGCCGAAGCCAACGGCCTGCGGGCCAAGTTTGAAGCTGAGGCCCAGGGCAAAGAAAAACTGGGTCTGGCCGACGTACAGGTGCGCACCGCCGGTGCCGAAGCCACCATCAAGGTGGGTGATGCCGATGCACAAACCGTGCAAGCCCGCTTCTCCGCTGAGGCCAAGGGTCTGCGCGAGAAGTTCGAAGCCATGAAGGCCATGAGCCCCGAGACGCGGGACCACGAAGAATTCCGCATGCGCCTGGAAATGCTGCACGTCGAAACCCTCAAGGGCATCGAAGCACAAATGGTTATCGCCAAGGAACAGGCCGAAGTGCTGGGCAAGGCCTTGGCAAACGCCAAGATCGAAATGGTGGGCGGCGACGGCAGTTACTTTGATCGTTTTGTCAACGCCCTGGCAGTGGGCAAAGGCATAGACGGAGCGATTGCCAAGAGCGACACGCTGAAGATCGCCTTGAAGGATCACTTGAATGGCGACCGCAACATGGTCGACGACGTGGGCCGCCTGGTGGGCGCGCTGGGCGATTCATCCAGTGAGCTGAAGGATCTGGCGATTGTGTCCCTGCTGAACAAAAACGGAAAGGATGGCAAGGCCGGCGGTAGTGCCGTTTAAGGCCAGAGCCCGGCAACATGGACTCTGCTGACATCGATCCCGCACCGGCCGAACAAACCGAAAGCCTGGTCGCCGGCAGCGGCAGCTACGAGCTGCTGAAAAAACGCCTGAGCGCACACGGCGAGGCGCTGCGTGACATGGCACAGGCATTGAACGCTGCGCGGGTGGCGCAGTTCGGCAAGTCCGAGCAATCGCTGGTGCTGCGCACCCGAGCCCGCACGCAGAACAACTGCGTGGCACGCGACATCGTGCGCATTGGCGACCAGCTGCTGCTTGGTTACAACGTCTTCATAGGCCTGCGCAAGGAAACCAGCGTCAGCGACGTGTTTGGCTTGTACAAGCTGGCAGAGCACGGCGGTGAGCCCGAGCTGGAAGCGTTGCCGCTGGCGGGCAGCTTCCTGGAAGACGCCCGTTTTGCGTCTGACTTCAAGGAGCTGCACGCGTACTACAAACAAGCCCAATTGCTGCAACTGCGGGTCACGCAGGGCAAGTTGCTGGCCTCGTTCCAGATCGGGCAGCAGGTGCAGGATGTGCGGGTGTTCCGCTGGCAGTTGGCGGCGGACGGTGCCATTCAGTATGTAGACAACCGCGGTGAGCGCGACATGGCGCTGCCCCCCAGCCACGACTTTGAATGGACACCCACCAAGCGCGAAGACCATGTGGAAGGCCGCCACCCGCACATCAGCATCCTGGACACGGTGTTTGTGGAAGCCGTGGGCGGTGACCTGACGGTCAAGATCGAAAACAACACCGAAAGTGGCCTGGGCATTTACAGCGAGCCGGTGGAGGACAGAAACCAGTCGCTGACCGACGCCGAAGTGGCCTACGCCAAGCTGGGCCAACTGATCCTGCTGCGCATACGGCCCTACCGCGAGCAGACAACGCGTTACCTGGTGTTTAACCAGCGCACGCAGCAGGTGGCGCGCATCGATGCATTGGGCCTTTCGTGTGTGCAACTGCCCGAAGACCACGGCATCGTGTTCCCCGGTGGCTACTACCTGCAGTCGGGCGAGTTCAAGCACTTTGACCTGCCTGCCGATGTGGGCAGCAACCTGCGCTTCAAACGCATGCTGCGCTCGCCGAACGGCGAAGACGTGTTGTACTTGTTCTACCAGCCGGGTAGCGGCCACTATGCGCTGTTCACCTACAACCTGATAGACAAAACTCTGGCCGCGCCCATCGTCGCCAATGGCTATGCGCTGTATCCCGATGGCAAGGTGCTGGTGTTCCAGGTGGGGCCGGGCGAGCCCACCCGTGTACACCCGATGCAGCTGTGGCAGACCCCGTTTTCCAGCGATGAACACGCGGGCGCCGCCACGCAGGGCACTGGCTTCTTTGGCCGCATCGGCAATGCCGACCTGGTGCGCGGCGTGGCCGACCTGATGGGCATTGCCCGCGCCGTGCGGGAGCAGGCACCCACCCGCGCAGCCTATGAGGACTTAATACGCCAGTGCGCCCGGGTGATCGATGCCTACTTCTGGCTGGCCGAGCCCGAGGCGGGTGCTGCCTTGCAAGACCTGCAGCGCATCAGCGAGGCAGCGCGCACCACGCTAGCCGAGTTTGAAAAGGTAGAGCAAATCCGCCGGGAGACCGCGCGCGCATTGGACGAGGCACAGACCAAGCAAAAAACGCTGCTGGTCGACATCGCCAGCACGCTGTGGCGCAAGCCGGAAGACTTTATCCATGCCCTGGGCCGTCTGCGCGAGCGCCGTGGCCACCTGGAAACCCTGAAAGAACTGCGCTACACCGACCTGCCGCGCGTCGAGGCCATGGGCACCGAACTGGTGACCGAGCAGCAGCGCGTGGGCGAGCGGGCCATGGTCTTCCTGGCCGACGTGCACGCCTTTGCCAGCCACCGCCAAAGCCTGACCCAACTCAGTGCCGACCTGTTGCAAGCCTCCACCAGCCAAGGCCTGCAAATCATTCTGGATGGCCTGGACGAGACGGCCGCAGGGCTGGACTTGCTGACCGAACAACTGGGCGGCCTGCCCGGTGGTGACGCGGTGCAGCGCACCACCATTCTGGAGTGCATCTCCGCGCTGTACACCGACATCAACCGGCTGCGCGCCGACGCCCGTAGCCGCCGCAAGGCGCTGGGCTCGCATGAGGCGGCTGCGGAGTTTCTGGCGCAGTTCAAGCTGTTTGGCCAGGCGGTTGAAAACGCGCTGGACTTTGCCGACAGCCCCGAGAAATGCGACGAGGCGCTGACCCGCCTGCTGGCCCAACTGGAAGAGCTGGAAGGCCGCTTTGCCGAGCAGGAAAACTTCCTGGCCGACATCGCCACCAAGCGCGAGTCCGTCTACGAAGCCCTGACCGCCCGCAAACAAACGCTGACCCAGGCACGCCAGCAGCGCGTGCAAGGCCTGGTGGCAGCGGCCGGGCGCATTCTGGATGGCACGCAACGCCGTGTGGCGCAACTGGGCAGCCTGGAAGAAGTACACAGCTACTTTGCCGCCGACATGCTGATCACCAAGCTGCGCAAGTTGGTGGCCGATATGCGCGCACTGGGCGCACAAGTGGCGGCCGATGACATCGAGACCCGCCTGAAGACCAGCCGCGACCAGGCCCTGCGTGGCGTGCGCGACCAGCGCGATCTGGTGACCGAGGGCGGCAACAACCTGCGCCTGGGCCAGCACGTGTTCACAATCAGCCGCCATCCGCTGGAGCTGACCCTGGTGCCCCACGGCGACGGCCTGGCCTACCACCTGACGGGCACCGACTACCTGGTGCCCGTGGTTGACGCGGCACTGGAAGCCTACAAACCGTATTGGCAGCAGGCCCTGCCGTCTGAGACCCCAGCCATCAGCCGTGCCGAATATTTGGTCGGCTGCCTGCTGGACGCCTTGCTGCAAGCCACCACGCCACTGCCCTGGGCGCGCATCACCGAGCTGATTGCGCTGGGGCCAGACGGCCACGCCGCGTTGCTGGACCATGTGCGCCAGTTTGCCGCCGAGCGTTACCAGGACGGCTACGAAAAAGGCGTGCACGACGAAGACGCCGTGCGCATCTTTGGCGCGCTGGCCACCATGCAAGACGCAGCCGGACTGCTGGCCTGGGGCCCGACCGAACGCGCATTGGCCCTTCTGTTCTGGCATGACGGTCGAAGTGATGCCGAACGCGAGTCGTTGCAGCGCCGCGCCCGCTCGGCGCTGCAGGTGCAGCAACTGTTTAGCGCGCGTGACAGCCTGGTTTTACTGGAGCAGGCGTGTGCCCAAGCACTGGCCGTATTTGCTGACGCCGTGGGCTTTGAACCACCACCGGCAGCAAGCGACGGAACGCTTGATGCTGAACGCAAAGCCTCTCTCTGCGCACAGGCCGCCGCTTACCTGGTGCGCGAAGTGGCCAGCGAAAGTGGCGCGCAGGTATGGGTCGTCAGCGGTGCCGGCGAAGACCTGGCAGCCGCCCTGCGGCGCGAGCTGGAGCGCGGTGGCCAATGGGCGGACTGGCAACGCAGCCTGGAGGCATCGACAGCCGCCGAGTGTTGGGAGCAGGCGCGCAGTTGGGTCAAGGCCTTTGCCAGCACCCAAGACCCTTCCCTGCATGCCTGGGTGGACGATGCGGCCAGCCTGCTGGCCGTGCCTGTGCAGCGTCGGCGTGTGAATGCCGCGCTGGACACCACAGTCGAAGGGCTGCGCGGCGAACATGCGCGGGTGGACAACGGGCGTATGGCCTTGAACCTGAATGATTTCTGGCGGCGTTTTAGCTTCCACCGTGACCGCGTGGTGCCCGGCTTCCAGGCCCTGCAACGCCTGCACCACAGCCTGCTCAGCGCCGAGAAGACCCGGCTCAGCCTGGCCCAATTCCAGGCCAAACCCCTGCCCAGCTTTGTGCGCAACCGCCTGATTGATGAGGTGTATTTGCCGCTGATTGGCGACAACCTGGCCAAACAAATCGGCACCACCGGCGCGGGCAGCCGCACCGACCGCATGGGCCTGCTGCTGCTGATTTCGCCGCCCGGTTACGGCAAAACCACGCTGATGGAGTACGTGGCCGATCGTTTGGGCCTGGTGTTTGTGCGCATCAACTGTCCAGCCCTGGGCCACGACGTGACCGCACTGGATCCGGCCTCTGCCGCCAACAGTGCCGCGCGCCAGGAGCTGGAAAAGCTCAACCTGGGTCTGGCCATGGGCAGCAATGTGATGCTGTACCTGGATGACATCCAGCACACCAGCGCGGAGTTTTTGCAAAAGTTCATCGGCCTGGCCGACGGCACGCGCCGCATCGAGGGCATGTGGCAGGGCCAGCCTCGCAGCTACGACATGCGCGGCAAGCGTTTTGCGATTGCCATGGCCGGCAACCCTTACACCGAGTCGGGCGAGGTCTTCAAGATCCCCGACATGCTGGCCAACCGCGCCGACATCTACAACCTGGGCGATGTGCTGGCCGGCCGCGAGGCCTTGTTTGCGCTGTCCTACATCGAAAACAGCCTGACCAGCAACCCGGCACTGGCACCCCTGTCGTCGCGCGACCCGCGTGATGTTCAGCTGCTGGTGCGCCTGGCGCTGGGCGAAGAGGTGGCCAGTGGCGACTTTGCCCACGCCTACAGCAGTGCCGAGCTGGACGAGTTGAAGGCCCTGCTCAAGCGCTTGTTTCGCGCCCGAGATCTGTTGCTCAAGGTCAACATGGCCTACATCGAGTCCGCCGCGCAGCGCGACAGCTACCGCACCGAGCCGCCCTTCAAGCTACAGGGCAGCTACCGCAACATGACCAAGCTGTCGGCCAAGATCACGCCGCTGATGCACGACGATGAACTGAACGCCTTGCTGCGCGACCACTACCGCGGCGAGGCGCAGACGCTGACCACCGGCGCGCAAGAAAACCTGCTCAAACTGGCGCTATTGATGGGCAGTGCCACGGCGGAAGAGACCGCACGATGGCAATCGATTTGTAGCGATTTTCTGCGCCAACGCAAGGCCGGTGGCGAAGACGCCGATGGCACCACCCGCATTGCCAACGCCTTGCTGGACGTGAGCCGCGCAGTCGATGAACTCAAGCCAGGCAGCGAAGCCGTAGACAGCGAAGGCAAAAGAATGGCCGAAGCCGTGTTGCAACTGGCCGTGACCTACCGCACGGTCATCATGCCGCTGATCGCGGCCACCGAGAAACGCATGGACGTGGATCACGGCATCAGCAAGAGACTGGAGCTCTTGTTGGCCCAGGCCGACGAAATCCGCTCCTCGCGCCCACGGCAGCCCAAAAAGACTGACGGCTCAGCATGACGCCTTCCGCTGCAATGGAAGACCTGCTGGATAGCATCGAAAACTCCTTGGCAGACCTGCGCCTAGACGACGGTGAAAAGCACAGCCTGGCCCAAACCCTGCGCCAGGCCCAACCGCCCGAAGACAGTTTTAGACAACTGCGCAACCATGCCTTCGCACTGGCGCGCAACCGCCTGGCCGCACAACTTGACCCCATGGACGTGCTGCGCTGGCTGGAAGCCGTTGTGCGAGCACTGGACGTGGCCCGCGCACCGGCGCAGGCCATCCGCTCCAGTGCCTGGTTCAGCCCTGGCGAGGCTTGTCTGAACACCATCGTCCACCACTTGCGCAGCGCCCGTCGCAGCGTGGATGTGTGTGTCTTCACGCTGTCAGACGACCGCATTGCCCAGGAAATGCTGGCCGCCCATTCACGTGGCGTGGCTTTGCGCTTCATCACGGACAACGACAAGGAAACCGATTCGGGCAGCGACGTCGCGCGCTTGCGCGCAGTCGGTGTACACACCGTAGTGGATCGCACCGACGCACACATGCACCACAAGTTTGCGATCTTTGATGGGCAGTGGTTGCTCAACGGCAGCTACAACTGGACCCGCAGTGCCTGTACGCACAACGAAGAGAACTTGGTGGCGACGAACGACGCCGGGTTGGTTCGGCAGTTTCAGGGGGTGTTTGATGAGTTGTGGGGGCAGTTGGGCGATTGATGCGTCATTCACGAGCCGTTGTTTGTTGCGAAGAGCATGGGGCATGGCCCCCGCCTCATACTGTTAAAGGCCCAGAAATCGGCGGGAACCACTGCCCCAAAACTCTGCGGATGGAGTTGATGGGCGCGCAATGGATTTTGAATCCCCTGAGACGGCACGTCCGGTGCGGTTGCAGTCAGTCACCCGGAAATCGAGATTAGGCGGTCTGGGCCATAAGCTGTCGCAGGGGTGTGACCGCTTTCAAGTACTTCGAATAACTCGAACCTGGCCGCTTATTCCGTACAAAAAAATGAGTACCAATGCTTGCGGCTAGAGTTCAGTATCTTCTTTGGAAAAAAAAACCGATCTGACCGTGAGTGCGCTCGCGCAGCAAATCCGGCGCAACTACTCTGAGCGGGCTGTTTTTTGCAGACCGAATGAAAACAGTTTTGTCGTGATCGCAGAGCAGGCCCTTGAGCAGGCCCTTGAGCAGGCCCTCGAGCAGGTTGGGGAGCAGCCTAGAGCCCGGCTGCAGCCGCACTTGCAACAAAAGCGGTTTGAAGTCTTGCTGCCGTCTTTCCCCCGGTCGTACGAAATTCGGACGCAAACCGCATCGGTCGTTTTCAGGCCCTCGCTGGCTGGCGCCGTGGGCAATAAGCGGGGCGCGACTGCCGCCTGGCAAGCGGTGAGCGAAGCCTTAAACCCGCATGTCCCGATGCCGAAAAACCAGCCGTCAACCTAATGCGCCTGCAGATCAAACGCATGTATACATTGACTGCTTACGCGGGCACCAGCCCCAGCTTTTGCGCCATGCCAATGCGCTGCAATTTGCCGGTGGCACCCTTGGGAATCTCAGCCAGCAAGACAATTTTGCGCGGCACTTTGAAGTCGGCCACGCGGCTGGCCACATAGTCACGCAGTTCTTTGTCGGTGGCCACTGCGCCCTCGCGCAGCACCA
>JBJXED010000118.1:0-5905 GCA_046155225.1 Burkholderiaceae bacterium | reverse complement strand
GCGCGGGGCAGGGCATGGCGATGAATATTCTCATCGTGCGGATGTCGTCGCTGGGCGACATTGTCCAGGCGATACCGGTGGTGGCGGACTTGCTCGCGCACCTGCCGCAGGCGCAGATTGACTGGGTCGTGGAAGAAGCCTTTGCCCCGCTGCTCACGCGCGTTCAAGGCCTGCGCCGGGTGCTGCCGATCGCGCAGCGGCGCTGGCGCAAAACGCCTTTTGCGGCCGCCACAAGGGCACAGAGAAAAGACTTTCGCCGCCAGCTGCAGGCCCAGCGGTATGACGCCGTGCTCGATCTGCAAGGCCTGGTCAAGTCGGCCTGGGTAGCGCGCCAGGCGCGGCTCGCGCCACAGGGCTTTCGCGCCACCTACGGCAACGCCAGCGCACTGTGCAGCTGGGAGTGGCCGGTGCGTTACCTGCTGGACCGGCCGGTGCCGATGGAGCCGGTACTGCACGCCGTACAACGCCCACGCCTGCTGGCGGCACGCGCGCTGGGCTATACCGCCGCCGCGCTGCCGCGCTACCTGCTGCAAGCCCAGCCGCTGGCCGCTGGCGACGCTATCCCCGCCCGCAGCGTGGTACTGGTGCACGGCACCACCCGGCCCGACAACGAATGGCCGCTGGCCCATTGGGCCCTGCTGGGCGCGCATTTGCTGGCCGCCGGTTGGCAGGTGGCCTTGCCGCAGGCCAGCGAGAGCGAGCGCGCGCGTGCCCAGCACATCGCGCAGGGCATTGCCGCAGCACAGTCCGCCCAGACGCAGCCCGCGTCTGCCCAGGCACTGCCGGCCACCGCCGTGCAGATTTGGCCGCGCCTGGGCCTGCCGCAGGTGCTCGACCGCCTGGCGGCCAGCGCCGGCGTGATTGGCATTGACACCGGCTTGTCGCACCTGGCGGTGGCGCTGGGCCTGCCGCATGTGCAGTTGTTCAGCCAGCCGCGCATCGCTCGCGCCGGGCCGCTGCCGTGCCCGCACCAGCTGGCGGTGGGCGGCGACGCCGCCCCCTCGGCAGAGGTCGTCTGGCAGGCCTGGCAGCACGTCAGCGCCGCCCACGCCGTGGTGCAAAGCGCATGACCGGCCAACTCGCGCTGGCGCTGTATTCACTGCTGATGCGGCTGGTGCAGCCGTTGCTTCAGCGCAAGCTGCGGCGGCGCGGCGCAGCGGAGCCAGGCTACCTGGAGGCCACGGGCGAGCGCCTGGGCTACTACAGCCAGCCGCCTGCGCGCGGCGCACTGTGGATTCATGCGGTGTCCATGGGCGAGACGCGCGCTGCGGCGGCGCTCATTGCCCGGCTGCGCCAGGCCTTGCCCGGCACGCCGCTGCTGCTCACGCACGGCACGGCCACCGGGCGCGCCGAGGGCGCTGGCCTCCTGCAGCCGGGTGACACGCAGGTCTGGCAGGCCTGGGACAGCCCGGCCGCAGTGCAGCGTTTTCTGGCGCACTTCTCGCCGCGCGCGGGCCTGTTGATGGAGACTGAAGTCTGGCCCAACCTCACGCACGCCTGCGCCCAGCGCGGCATCCCGCTGCTGCTGGTCAACGCCCGCATGAACGCTAGCTCGGCGGCGCGGGCCACCCGCCTGCGCTGGCTCTCGCGGCCAGCCTATGCCGCGCTGACAGCGGTCTATGCGCAAAGCCCGCTGGATGCCGACCGTTTGCAGGCGCTGGGCGCCAGCGTTGCCGGTGTCTTTGGCAACCTCAAATTTGACGCGCAGCCTGACCTGGCCCAGCGCATGCAAGGCCGCCAGGCGGGCACGGGCAGCCCCCGGCCGGTGGTGTTGCTCGCCAGCAGCCGCGCGGGCGAGGAAAGCCTGTTTTTAGAGTCAATTCTTGCGCTAGCCAATATAAAGTCTGCCGGTAACGCTATCAATAGTGAAGTCTCTGGCGGGTTTGCGTGGCCCGTGCAATGGCTGGTGGTGCCGCGCCACCCGCAGCGTTTTGACGAGGTTGCCGCGCTCATTGGCGCCCGCGGCCTGAGCGTGTCGCGCCGCAGCCAATGGGGCGCGGACGCGCCGGGCGTTGCCGATGTCTGGCTGGGCGACACGATGGGCGAGATGTCTTATTACTACGGCCTGGCGCAGGTGGCATTGCTGGGCGGCAGCTTTGCGCCGCTGGGCGGCCAAAACCTGATCGAGGCGCTGGCCTGCGGCTGCCCCGTGGTCATGGGGCCGCACACCTTCAACTTTGCCGAAGCCGCGCAGGGCGCGCAGGCGGCCGGTGCGGCCTGGCAAACAGAAAACATGGCCAGCGGCCTGCAAAAAGCCTTGCAGTTGGCGGGCAACACTGCCGAACTCGCCGCCGCCAGCACCCAGGGCGAGCGCTTTATTGCAGCCCATGCCGGCGCGGTGGACAAAACCTGTGCGGCGCTGCTGCCCTGGCTCCAGCGCCGCGCCTGACCGCAGTGCAGCGCACAAGCGTCGGGCTGGGAGCGTTTTAGGACGCAGCGGGAGAGCCGCTGAAAAGTGGCTTTTTACCTTCAAAAGGCATTTTTATGTGCCAAATTGGCCTATAGCCAAGGTGTTTCTTGTCGGTACTGCTATTGAATTAGGTGTACTCAAATGTTCTTAAATGTTCTTAAACGTACTTATGCAGCAGCACATTCGCTTGCTCCAAGTACCTTTACTTACTAGACTCCATGCACTGTTTCATTTGGTTTCCGTTTTAGGCGTCCCGCCCACCTTCCCCTGACCTCTTCACAGGACTCTCCCATGACCAACCGCGCCCCCTTTGCCTACAAAAACATCATCACCGGCACCCCCACCACGACGCAAGTCATCAGCGCGGCGCAGCTCCTGGGCAACGACATTGACCCCGACGGCGATGTCCTGCGCATCGGCAGCATCACCCCCAGCAGCAGTGGCAGCGTGGTCCTGAACGCCGACGGCACCATCACCTTCACCCGCGCTTCCGGCAGCACCGGCCTGGTCACCTTCAGCTACACCGCCACCGACGGCAACCTCAGCTCCAACAGCGCCCTGGTTTACCTGGACCTGTCGCCTATTCCCGCACCCACCCCAGCCCCAGGCCCCACACCGCCGCCTGCTCCCACACCAGCACCCACGCCCGTCCCCACCCCCGCACCCACCCAGGCCCCCGCCCCCAACACCGCTCCGGTCGCCAACAAGAACATCGTCAATGGCACCGAAGACGTCACTCTGCAAATCACCGCCGCCACCTTGCTGGGCAATGACTTTGACGCCGAAGGCCACGCCCTGACCATTGCCAGCGTCAGCAACGCCGTCGGCGGCAGCGTGGTGCTGAATGCCAATGGCAGCGTCACCTTCACCCCCACCGCCAACCTGCGCGGCCTGGCGTCTTTCAGCTACACCGCTACTGACGGCAAGCTCACCAGCAACGCCGCCACCGTCACCGTCAACCTCGCCAGCGTCAACGACGCCCCCGTCGCCTTTGCCGACAACCTGCTGGCCGCCCCCAGCGCCACCACCACCTTTGTCGCTGCCCAGCTGCTGGCCAACGACACCGATATCGAAGGCAACACCCTGAGCATCAAGAGCGTCACCAGCGGCACCGGCGGCACGGTGGTCTTGAACACCAATGGCACGGTCAGCTTTACCGCCGCCGCAGGCTTTACCGGCCCGGCCACTTTCAGCTATGTGGCCAATGACGGCCAAAGTGCAAACGCCCTCTCGGGCAGCGCCAGCGTGAACGTCACCGTCGCCCCGCTGCCGCCGGCTGCCGCGCCCGTGGCCGTGGCCGACACCGTCAGCGCCAGCGAGGACACCGCCCGCGTCCTGACCGCCCGCGAACTCACCGCCAACGACACCGATGTGAACCTGGACGCCATCAGCATCGCCAGCGTCAGTGGCGCCAGCAACGGCAAGGTGGTTCTCAACACCAACGGCAGCGTCACCTTCACCCCCACGGCCAACTTCTTTGGCGAAGCCAGCTTCAACTACACCGCCAAAGACCACGGCGGCCTGGTCGGCAACAGCGCCAAAGTCACGCTGAATGTCGCCGCCGTCAACGACACGCCGACCTTTGCAGGCGTGCCGACCACGGTGCAAACTGCCTTCAAAGGCGTCGTGACCAATCTGGCCGACTTCACGGTGGCCGACATTGACAGCAGCGCCCTGACGCTGACCCTCACCGCCAGCAACGGCACGGTGAACGACCTGAAGGACGCCAACGGCACACTGGCCGGCATCCAGCTCACGGGCACGGCGGCCGAAATCAACGCAGCCATAGCCGGGGCAACCTTTACCGCGACCAACTCCGGCAGCGCCAGCATTGCGCTGTCGCTGACCGACGGCACGGCCACCACCAGCAGCAGCTACAACTTCACCGTGCCGGCCAACTTGGCGCCGGTGGCGGTGAATGACAGCTTCATCGCCAGCGATGAAGACCAGGCCCTCAGCTTCAGCTTTGCCAGCTTGACGGGCAACGACAGCGACCCCGATGGCGACACCTTCAACGTCGCCAGCGTCAGTGCCATCCAGGGCGGCAGCGTGGCTTTCGACTTCATCAATAGCGAGATTGACTTCACCCCGACTAAAGATTTCACCGGCACCGCCAGCTTCAGCTACAAGGTGGGCGACAGCTTTACCAACCTGAGCAACAGCGCGGTAGTGAGCTTTGAAATCAATGCGGTGAATGACGCGCCGGTGCTGGCCACCCCCACCGCCATCAGCTACACCGACACCGAGGCCGACGACAGCTTTGCCATTGCTAGCGGCACGCTGGCGGCCACCGATGCGGACGGCCCCGCCCTCAGCTACGGCATCAGCGGCGGCACCGTCAGCGGGGATTTGCTCAGCGTCAGCCTGGTGGGCACCTACGGCACCCTGACAGTGACCAAAGCCAGCGGTGCCTACAGCTTTGCGCCGAATGACGCGGCCATCGAGCTGCTCAACACGGGCAACAACCCCAGCAGCAACTTCAGCGTCACCGCCAGCGACGGCGAATTCACAGATACCCAAACCCTCACCGTCAACCTCACCGGCACGACCGAAGTAGTCAACCTCGCCGCCATCGCCTCCGGCATTGGCGGCTTTGTGATCAACGGCCAGGCGGCGAGTGACCAGAGCGGCTTCTCGGTGTCGGCCGCAGGCGATGTCAATGGCGACGGCCTGGCCGATCTGATTGTGGGGGCCAATAACAGCGACCCCGCTGGGCTCAGCACCGCCGGGCGCAGCTATGTGGTGTTTGGCCAGGCCGGCAGCATGGAAGTGAACCTGTCGGCCATCGCCGCTGGCACCGGCAGCGGCTTTGTCATCAACGGCCAGGCGGCGGGTGACAACAGCGGCATCTCGGTGTCTGCCGCAGGCGACGTCAATGGCGACGGCCTGGCCGATCTGATTGTGGGGGCCGATCGGAGCGATCCCGCTGGGGCCACTGACGCCGGGCGCAGCTATGTGGTGTTTGGCCGGGCCGGCAGCACGGCAGTGAACCTGTCGGCCATTGCTTCTGGCACCGGCAGCGGCTTTGTCATCAACGGCCAGGCGGAGTTTGACGAGAGCGGCATCTCGGTGTCTGCCGCAGGCGACGTCAATGGCGACGGCCTGGCCGATCTGATTGTGGGGGCCAATTTCAGCAGCCCCGCAGCGGGCAGCGCCGCCGGGCGCAGCTATGTGGTGTTTGGCCAGGCCGGCAGCACGGAAGTGAACCTGTCGGCCATCGCTTCTGGCACCGGCAGCGGCTTTGTCATCAACGGCCAGGCGGCGGGTGACAACAGCGGCATCTCGGTGTCTGCCGCAGGCGACGTCAATGGCGACGGCCTGGGCGATGTGATTGTGGGGGCCGTTCTCAGCGACCCCGCAGCGGGCAACGCCGCCGGGCGCAGCTATGTGGTGTTTGGCCGGGCCGGCAGCGCGGAAGTGAACCTGTCGGCCATTGCCTCCGGCACCGGCAGCGGCTTTGTGATCAACGGCCAGGCGGCGTTTGACAACAGCGGC
>JBJXED010000117.1:0-9657 GCA_046155225.1 Burkholderiaceae bacterium | reverse complement strand
CGCTGCCGCCGCTGAGCAGCACCGCATGCACTTTGTCGACCAGGTTGCCGGGGGTGAGCAAATCCGTCTCGCGCGTGCCGGGTGCCGCGCCGCGCACGTCCACGCCGCAGGTTGCGCCTGTGCGGGTGAGCACCACCGTGCAGCCAGTGGGGCGGCGCGGGTCGGTGAAATGGCCGACCTCAATGCCGGGCACGTCGGTCAGGCAGTGGCTTAAAACTTGACACATGGAAAATAAATACTGGCTAAAGAGACTTAAAAAGTAGTTTTTTTAAAACCTACTTTTTAAGTCTCATCACCTTCTATATCCACGGCCAAACCTAGAAGTTCTTTGTGGTAAGTGTGCAGTCGGTTGAAATGTGCCTGGATTGCGCCAGCAATTTCTTTGGAGTTTTTGACAGCCAGAAAATGGCCGACGATTTGCGAGTAGTGCTCAGCTTGGCGAGGCAATCTCAAAGCGGGGTCGAGCTTCTCCGAAATTTCTTCGGATGACATGACCTGCACTTTTTGCAGCGGCTCCGGCACGTTGAAAGTTTGACTCGGCTGGCGCGGCACTTTGCCATTCATGAGTGCCGATTTTGGATGGAATGCATGAAACAGTGCATCTTCCAGAGGGCTAATTTCGGCCCTATGTTCTACCGGGTAAGCCCACACATAAGCAATTTCCCACACATCTATTTGCCGATTGGCAATGATGTCCGACCTGGCAGATGTCAAGTGCCTATTGACTCTAGTGCGAATGCCATCAGTCGACTGCCCCACATACATCGGAACCTGATTGAGATCGCACAGTACATAACAGCCAATATCGTTGACCAATGTACGTACAGCTCTGCGGCGATAAACCAGATCGATAGCCAATTGGCACGCCCTATGCGAATGCGTTTATGTACTCAGCATGTGCTTGCAAGTGCTGCGGTTCACTATCGATTTGCATCATCGGTTCAAAAAGATACTGAGACAAGTGCCGCACCACTGCAACACAAACACCATCCCCAGCCACATGGTAGGCGTCGTTGTAGCGTGTTGGCAATATGTAACTGTCTGGCAACCCCATTAGCCTGGCAGCTTCTATTGGTGATAACAGTCTCGAACGAATAACTGGGCCATTAATCACCAACAAGGTCTGCCGACTTGAACCACCACCAGGTGTCCTCAAACAGCCCGCAACACCGTCAAAACGAATTTCGGCGCGTTGGTGCTTGACGCCATGCACATCGCGGCGGGTCCGCTTGTATAAACACCCGACAACTGGCGACTCTGCAAGCTGCGCGGCTGTAACTTTCGCCCGGTGCAGCGGAGTCATCATGTCCAGTAGCTTTGCAGTTTCAGCGTCGCTATTCCACCGCACGCCAGAAGGGGCATCCTGCACTACATCTGCAAGTTTCATTTGCCGCTTTACAGGCGTAGGCGGATTCCACCAAAGCCACTTTCGTTCGGCCGTGTCGGTAAGCTTACTGTGCGCAGTGAGCAATGCCTTAGGGTGCCAAGCTTGTGTTGGTGCAACAGCGGTAATTCGTTGAATAATTTGTTCCTGAGCGAGAGTGGGTGTATCGATAGCAATAAAGAACACCCGTTGTCTGCTTTGCGGTACAAAACGTTCAGCATCCACAACGATTGCACCAAAACTGTAATCTGAGCCGGACAGGGCAGAGCAGATGGCCGAGAAGTCTTCACCCCCGCGAGATGTCAATGCACCATAAACATTTTCCAACACGATGATTCGAGGCCCGCGCCCTTCCTTTTTAAGGCCACGCATCAGCGCCCAAAACGGCCAAAAAGTTCCCGACCGAGTCAGAATGTTTGAAGTGGCACTTCCAAGGCCAAGATAATCACCAGCAAGTGATAGGTCTTGACAAGGGAACGATGCCCAGACTAAGTCTGCCCTCCCAGGCAGTTGGGATGCCCGCAGCTTAGAAACGTCCTCGCAAAGAAGATGTTGATCACCCCAATTCGCTGTGTAAGTTGCGGCTTTCATTGGGTCAAAATCGTTGGCAAACAAGCATTCCCACCCCTCCCCCAGCCCCGCGCGTGCCATGCCCCCACCTGCAAAAAACTCATAGTAAGTTGGCCGAGGTAACTTCATTTTTGCCAGTCCAATTTTTGATGCCAATACTTAGATGCTTTGCAATCTCTAAGCCGCTAGCGTGCTTAAATCTGCTTGTCATCCTAGCAGGATACCTGCAATTACATCCAGCTTTTTAGTTGAATTTCTTCTTTTGCTCGGGATGGCTAGGTGTGGCCTCATAAATCTGAAGAGTCCAAAGCGTCTAGGATGAACATGACCATCTCAACCACAATTTGCCAGCGCCGCATCAATTTCTCCGCCTGCGCCGCATCAACCAATATGCCGCCGGGATCACAAACATCGACAGCAGCGGCGCGGTCACCATGCCGCCGACCATCGGCGCGGCAATGCGCTGCATCACCTCGGAGCCGGTGCCGCCGCCCCACAAAATCGGCAGCAGGCCGGCCAGAATCACGCACACCGTCATGGCTTTGGGCCGCACGCGCAGCACGGCACCTTCGCGGATGGCTGCCAGTAAATCTTCACGCGAAACCTGGCCTAGCGCAAGTCTTTGCTCCCAAGCCTGCTTCAAATACAGGAGCATGATGACGCCGAACTCGGCAGTGACGCCGGCCAGCGCAATGAAGCCAATCGCGCTGGCAATCGACAGGTTATGCCCCAGCAAATACAGCAGCCAGTAGCCGCCAATCAGTGAGAACGGCATCGCCGCCAGAATCAGCAGTGCCTCGTCAAAGCGCTTGAAGGTGAGGTAGAGCAGCACAAAAATAATCAGCAGCGTGAACGGCACCACCACTTTCAGCTTGGCCGTGGCGCGCTCTAAAAATTCAAACTGGCCCGACCATGACACCGAATAGCCGGGCGTGAGCTTGACCTGCTGCGCCACGGCCTGCTGCATGTCGCGCACCGCGCCCTTCAGGTCGCGACCGCGAATGTCCACATAAACCCAACCCGACAGCCGTGCGTTCTCGCTGCGCAGCATCGGCGGGCCATCGCTGATGCGGATGTCGGCCACGTCGCCCAGCACCAGCCGTGCGCCGCGCTCGGTGACGAAGGGCAGACGCCGCAGTTTCTCCAGCGAGTCGCGTGTTTCGCGGGGGTAGCGCACGTTGATGGGAAAGCGCTGCAAGCCTTCCACCGTTTCACCCACGTTGTCGCCGCCAATGGCCGAGGTCACCACCGACTGCACGTCGCTGATGTTCAGGCCAAAGCGTGCGGCGGCGTCGCGGTTGATGGTGATGTCCACATAGCGCCCGCCGGTCAAGCGCTCGGCCAGCGCGCTGCTGACGCCGGGCACATTCTTCAGCGCTCTTTCAATCTCGCTGGTCATGCGGTCGATTTCGTTCAAATCGGCACCCGACACCTTGACGCCCACCGGGCTTTTGATGCCGGTGGCTAGCATGTCGATGCGGTTGCGAATCGGCGGCACCCAGATATTCGACAAGCCCGGTACTTTGACGATTTTGTCCAGCTCTTCCACCAGTTTGTCGGGTGTCATGCCCGCACGCCATTGGCTCTTGGGTTTGAACTGGATCGTGGTCTCAAACATTTCCAGTGGTGCCGGGTCGGTGGCAGTTTCGGCGCGGCCCGCCTTGCCTTGCACGGTAGCCACTTCGGGCAGGGTTTTAATCAGGCGGTCGGTTTGTTGCAGCAACTCGGCGGCTTTGCTGGCCGACAAGCCAGGCAGGGCGGTGGGCATGAACAGCAGGTCGCCTTCGTCCAGCGGCGGCATGAACTCGCCGCCAATTTGCGAGGCTGGCCAGGCGGTGGCGGCCAACAGCACCACCGCAATGGCAATGGTGGCGCGCGGCCAGCGCAGCACCGCGTCGAGCAGCGGGCGGTAGATATAAATCAGGCCGCGGTTCAGCGGGTTTTTTTGCTCGTCAGGAATACGGCCGCGAATCAAATAACCCATCAACACCGGAATCAGCGTGACCGACAAGCCTGCCGCCGCCGCCATGGCGTAGGTTTTGGTGAACGCCAGCGGCGCAAACAGCCGCCCCTCCTGCGCCTCCAGCGTGAACACCGGAATAAAACTCAGCGTGATGATCAGCAGGCTGAAGAACAGCGCCGGGCCGACCTCGGCGGCGGCATCGCCAATCACGCGCCATTGGTCGTCGCCTTTCAGCTCTTGCTCGGGGTTGGCGTGGTGCCAGCGCTCAATGTGCTTGTGCGCGTTTTCAATCATCACCACAGCGGCATCGACCATCGCACCAATCGCAATCGCAATGCCGCCGAGCGACATCACATTGGCATTCACGCCCTGGTACTGCATCACGATGAAGCTGGCCAGAATGCCCAGCGGCAGCGAAACAATCGCCACCAAAGACGAGCGCAAGTGGAACAAGAAGACGAAGCAGACCAGCGCCACCACCACAAACTCTTCCAGCAGCTTGTAGCTGAGGTTTTCCACCGCGCGTTCAATCAGGCCAGAGCGGTCGTAGGTGGTCACAATCTCCACACCCGGTGGCAAGCTGCCTTGCAGCGACTTGATTTTGTCTTTTACCGCCGCAATGGTTTCCAGCGCGTTTTTGCCCGAGCGCATCACGATCACGCCGCCGGTGGCCTCGCCTTCCCCGTCCAGCTCGCTGATGCCGCGGCGCATTTCAGGCCCAATTTGCACCCGTGCCACATCGCCCAAGCGCACCGAGATACCGGCAGCCGATGTGGTGAGCGGGATTTTGCGAAAGTCGTCCAAGCCCTGCAAATAGCCCGAGGCGCGCACCACGTACTCGGCCTCGCCCAGCTCCAGCACCGAGCCGCCGCTTTCCTGGTTGGCTTTTTGCAGCGCCTCCACCACCCGCATGTGCGGGATGTTGTAGGCCGCCAGCTTGTCGGGGTCGAGCACCACCTGGTATTGCTTGACATAGCCGCCGACCGAGGCCACCTCGGACACGTTGGGCACGGTTTTGAGTTCGTATTTCAAAAACCAGTCTTGCAGCGCGCGCAACTGGCTGGCGTCCAGCTTGCCGCTGCGGTCTACCAGCGCGTAGGTAAAGATCCAGCCCACGCCGGTAGCGTCCGGCCCCAGCGCGGGTTTGGCGCTGGGCGGCAGGCGCGACTGCACCTGGTTCAAATACTCCAGCACGCGCGAGCGCGCCCAGTACGGGTCGGTGCCGTCTTCAAACAGGATGTAGACAAACGAGTCGCCAAAAAACGAGTAGCCACGCACCACCTTGGCACCGGGCACCGACAGCATGGTGGTGGTCAGCGGATACGTCACCTGGTTTTCCACAATGCGCGGCGCCTGGCCGGGGTAGGTGGTGCGGATGATGACCTGCACGTCCGACAAATCGGGCAGTGCATCGAGCGGCGTTTTAAGCACCGCCCACACGCCCCAGGCCGTCACGATGACCGTGACCAGCAGCACCAGAAAGCGCTGGGCGATGGACCAGCGGATCAAGCCGGCAATCATCGCGCGGCTCCCGAGCGGCTAGCTGCTTCTATGTTGATAGTAGCAGGGGCATTAAATACCTTGGCTACAGGCACAATTCGCACTATTTTCGGGTTATTTTTGTCCACCAGCACAAAATCAAACTGCACGGTGTCGCCCACCGCCACGTTGCGCGGTACGCCGTCTGTCGGCAGTTGGAAGGGGCTGGTCATGGTCTTCATGCCTGCTGATTCGATCGGTCCGTGTGAGAGGCTGATCTGGCCAGCGCCAATCGCCTCCACCTTGCCTTCGCCTGCATGCTTGTTGGCGGCGCTGGCTACTGGCGCTTCGTTGTTCAGCCGTGCTTCCACGCCTTTCAAACTGGCTTCGGAATCAATCAGGAATTGCGACGACACCACCACGCGCTGGCCGGCCAGCAGCCCGGCTTTGATCTCGGTTTGCCCGCCCGACTCAATGCCGGTTTCCACATTCACTGGGCGAAAGCGCCCGCCGTCCTCGGCCAGCATCACCACGTTGCGTGCGCCAGTGGCAATGATGGCTTCGGTCGGCACCAGCAAGGCCGGCGTGCTGCGCTGGTCCATGAACTGCATGGTCACCGCCATGCCGGGGGACAACACCTGACCTGGGTTGGCCAGTTGCACCCGCACTTTGAGCGTGCGCGTGGCGGGCGCTACCTCGGGCAAGATGGCCTGCACGGTGCCCTTGAAAACCGTGCCCAGGGCACCGGGCGCACGCGCCTGCACCTGGCTGCCCAGGCGCAGTAGCGCAATCTGGCTTTCAGGCACTTCAGCCAGCGCCCAGACGCTTGCCAAGCCGTTGATGCGTGCCAGCATCATGCCGGGGGCCACCGTCATGCCCACACGCGCCACCAGCTCGGCCACCACGCCGCTGCTGGGCACGGTCAAAGTGGTGCGTGCCTGCGCGATGCCAGAGGACCCCACCTGCGCCGCCTGCGTTTCGGTCATGCCTAAAAGCAGCATGCGCTGGCGCGCGGCGGCCACCAGCTCGGTGTCATTGCCTGCGGCTTTTTTGATGGCCAAGAATTCCTGCTGCGCCGCCACCCATTCGGGCACATACAGTTCGGCAAAGGGCTGGCCTGCGCGCACCGCATCCAGCGTGGCGCGTACGTAGAGTTTTTCAATAAAACCCGTGGCACGCGCCTGCACCACCGACTGGTCGCGCTCGTTCCACGCGATATTGCCAATGGCTTGCAACTGCGGGCTGAGCGTGCCTTGCAGCACCTCGGCGGTGCGCAGCCCCAGGTTTTGCGACACCCGCGGGCTCACCGTGACGTTGCTGCCATCAGAGCCCGAGCCGCCGCTATACACCGGCACCAGCATCATGTCCATGAACGGTGATTTGGCCGGCGCATCAAAGCGTTTGCCCGGCACCATCGGGTCGTGGTAGTAAATGATTTTTTGCTGGTTGGCGGGGTCGATGTCACCGGCCTTGATGCCGTCTTTGATGTGGCGCTTGGTCGCCAGCTCGCCGGCGGCAATGCTGCTCAAATCCAGCGCAGGATCGGCTGGCGGCGCAGCCGCTGTGCTGCCTTGGCCGGGGGCTTGCGCTGCACCGCGCTCTATGCCCATGGTGTACAGCGCATAGCCTGCGCCTGCCAGGGCGGTGACGGCCAGCAATGCCAGTGCCACTGATTTTTTGTTTGGGTTTTTCATCATGGTTACTCCGCAATCAAGGTGTTCAAGCGCCACTGCACAGCGGCCAGACGGCCTTGCAACTCGAGCACCCGCATTTGAAGATCGGTGGTTTGCTTGCGTGCCTCCTGCACGCCTGCCAATGCGCCTTTGCCGCTTTGGTAGGCCGACAGCGCCAGCGCCACGCGCTGTGTGGCCAGCGGCAGCGCTTGTGTCAGCGCACGCGCCAGCTGGCGCTGCAAAGCCTCTTGCTCTGCCAGCAAGGCTTGCGTGTCTTGCGTCAGTTTGCGCAGCAAGTCTTCGCGCTCGGCTTGCACGCGTTCCACCTCTTTTTGCCTGGCCAGAATTTGCGGTTGCTGGCGCTCACGCGGCGATAACGGCAACTCGAATGTCACCTGCGCCGACACAAAGTCACCATAGCCCGAGCCGCGTTTGCCAAAGCCGACGTTCCAGCTCCAGTCGCCTTGGGCGGCAGCCTGTGCCTCGTGCATTTCGGCCTTGGCGAGGCTGTCCAGTGGCGTGAATGCTGCCAGCTCGGCGTTGCGCTCCAATTGCTGCAAAAGCGCTGCGCTGGCCACGGGCAGCTGCGGTGGTGGGCCATACAGGGCCACCACCGGGGCAGTGCCCACCCAGCGTTGCAACTGGCTCATGGCAAGGCGCAGTTCGCTCGCCAACCCGTCTTGCTGATCGGTCAGCGCCAAGGCATCGAGCCGAACGGTAGTGACGTCCACTGCACTGATCTTGCCTGCCGCCAATTGGCTGGGTGCGGTGTCCAGCAAAACGCGTTGGTGCTCCACATGTGCGTCCAGCAATTCCAGGCGAGCCTGCAGAAAATAGGCGGCCAGCCAGGCCAGGCCCGCATCACGCCGAACAAGCTGCCGCTCCGATTGCAGCAGGGCTTGCTCACGCGCTGTACGGGCCAGTGCCGCTTCGCTGCGCGCCGCACGTTTGGCCCGGTTCGGCACGTCTTGCGCGTAGCCAATCTGCCGCTGCGTGAAATCGTCGCGAACCAAACTAAACGGGTTGGGCCCGTTGATGGGCAGGCTGTCCAAACCAATACTGAGCTTGGGGTCGGGCAATTGCGCCGCGCTGATCTGGAGCGCGGTTGCGCCTTGCAAACTGGCCTGCCGGGCCTGCAGCGACGGCGCGCGCTCCAGTGCGCTGCGCAAGGCGTCCTCAAAACCCAAGCCCTGGGCCGATGCATTCAGGCTCAGGCCGCAGTACAGCACCGCGCTGAGCCAGCATCGGCGGACCCAAGGTGCATTTTTCATTGAAGGTTTCATGTGGGGTTCCTGGTGGGCGCATAGCGCGCAGGGCAACTCTGCAAGGGCGCACGGGGCGAAGTAACGGCAGGCGACAAGGGGCAGGTGACAAGGCCAAGGGTGCGTGCAGCCTGCTGCAGACGCACTGACCCTGCTAGGCCAAGATCAGTGGCGGTTTGTGTGCGCGGTGCACGTCGGCACTGGCAAAGGCAATCGCGGGGGATTGCGGTGTTGGCAGCGAAACTGCCAGCGCAACGAGAGCTGGTGTTGCGGCTTGGTCCAGCAGCAAATGGCACAAGTCGCAACTGTTGCATTGCGTGCAACACGCCTGCTGCTCAGCCGGTTCGGTGGAGGCGCCGCCCATTGCCGTGTCTGGCATGGCAGCCGCGACATGCGCTGCCATGGCGGCCTGATGCAAACCCATGATGCCCATGCCCGTCTGCATGCCGGCGCTGGCAAAGCCGCGCAGCGCAAACAAGGCAAGCAACATGATGAGCAACCAGTGACGCATCAACAAATGATAGCCATGAAAGCAGTAAGTTCCCTATTGCCCTGTTCAGGCCAGGCGCTTGGCTTGTGCCATCTCACCGCGCGCCTGCCGCCACACCGACCAGGCGCTGGACAGAGCCAGCAAGCCCATCACCACGGCCACACCCAGATCGGGCCAGGCCGTGTGGCTGGACCACACGCCGAATGCGGCCGCGATGACGGCCAGGTTGCCAATGGCGTCGTTGCGCGAGCAGAGCCACACACTGCGCATGTTGGCATCGCCTTCGCGCCAGGCGTAGAGCATGGCGGCGACCAGCACATTGACCGCCAGCGCGAGCAGACCGATCCAGCCCATGATGAACGGCTCTGGCACTACCCCGCTGTAGGCTGCCCAGGCCGCCTGCACCAGCACAAACACGCCGAACAGGCCCATGCAAGCGCCCTTGAGCAGCGCGGCGCGCCCACGTGCCAATGCGCCCATGGACAGCACGAGCAGCGAGACACCGTAGTTTGCTGCGTCGCCAAAGAAATCAATCGCATCGGCCAGCAGCGATACCGAACTGGCGCTGAGACCACTGACCAACTCCACCACAAACATCACAGCGTTCAGGCATAGCGCCAGCCACAGGATGCGGCGGTAGCGCGGGTCGTTGGTGGCAGCAGGCGCTTGGCAGTGGTCATGGCAGTGGGCAGACATGTTTTATGTTCCGATGCAAATCAGTGGGCGACGCAGCTTGCTTGCTGCTCGCGAAAAAACGCATCAATCAAGTGGGCCAATTCTGCGGCATGGGTAAAAACCATCAAGTGGCCCGCGTCTATGGTTTCAAGCCTTGCGTT
>JBJXED010000116.1:0-41936 GCA_046155225.1 Burkholderiaceae bacterium | reverse complement strand
AGCCCACCGGGGCTTCATCAAACCGGCTCTCGCCCCGGTTATCCTGCCAGCGCACGCCGATTTTGTCGCCGGTTTTTGCGCCGAGCTGGCTCAGCTGCAGCAGCGGATTTTTGGCCACCGACGGCCCCCACTCTGCCGTGAGCGCGGCTTTGCCGTTGTGCAAGACGCTGACCTGCTGGATATGCCAGGCTGGCACGGTTTTGCCGCTGCCGTCCTTGCGCTGGCCGCTTTCCATCTCATGCGCCAGCAGTACGCGCACTGTGGCGGCATTGCCCGCAGCCTGCGCGCGGATTTTGCTCGCCTCGGGAGGGCGCGGTGTTGCGGTGTTGTCGGCGGCTTGTCCGCAGCCGCCGAGGGTGATTTTCACTTCGCGCCGCGCCATCAGCGTGCGGCCATCGGCCAGCAAGGCGACAGCCAGCACATCGGAAGTCTGGTTCATCTTGATACGCAGCGCCAACTGGGCTTCTGCGCCCTCCCCCAGCGTGAAGGCTGCAGCCAGCGCAAAAGGGTTTTTCGGCACCAAGAGCAGCAGGCGTTTGACGCCGGGCAAGCGGGTACTGACCGCGACCGGCACACTCGCGCCGTTTTCCGAAAGTTCGGGCGCGTCTAGGCTGATGTCTTGGCTCTCTTGCGCGGGCGCTGCACCAAGCGCTTTGAGCACATCGGCCAGGCTTTTGGCTTCAAACGCGGCTTTGTTGTAGGCCGGGAAGGCACTGGTGGCAGCGGTTTGCGACCAAGCGTACCCGCTGCCAACGCTGCCCGCCAGCAGGGCGCTGTAGTGCAGCAGCTGGAGCGCGGCGCGGCGGCGGGTGAGCGGGGGTCGGGTCATGGTAGGCCGGGTGTTGTTTTTGAAGCCGACCCAGTTTACGGCTTAGCTGTTGGCCCGCGCAGCGTACGGTTGAGCAACAGCACCGGCACCAGCCCAACCAGCACCAGCGCCAGGCTGGGCAACGCGGCCTCGCCCAGCCGTTCGTCGCGGGCCAACTGGTAGGCCATCACGGCCAGGGTATCGGTGTTGAAGGGCCGCAGCACCAGCGTGGCGGGCAGCTCTTTCATGACGTCAACAAACACCAGCAGGGCGGCCACGGCGGTCGAGCGTTTGAGCAGCGGCCAGTGCACCTGGCGCAGCAAGCCCCAGCCTGACTGGCCCAGCATCCGGGCCGAATCGTCAAAGCTCGGCGGGATGCGCGCGTACCCGCTTTGCACCGACTGCAGCGCCACCGCGCAAAAACGCACCAGGTACGCCCAGACCACGCCCAGCGCGGTGGCGGTGACCCAGTAGCCCACGCCACTGCCGGGCGCTGCCGCCTGCAGCCAACCCACCGGCAGAAGCAGCCCCACCACAATCACCGCGCCGGGGATGGCGTAGCCCAGGCTGGCCAACTGCACCACGGCGCGGGTCAAGCTGCCGGGGCGGCCCCAATGCAGCTTGCGGCGGTGTCCCCGGCTGCCCGGCGCCGGGCTGCGCCGCGCCGCAAACGCCAGCGCCAGTGCCAGCGCCACGGCCAGCGCCGCCGACAGTCCCGCCAGCCACAAACTGTTCCACGCCCAGCCGGCAAACCGAGTCCAGGGCAAGTCTTGCCCATCGGCCAGCAGCGGACGCAGCATGAACAGCACCGGCAGCGCAAAACCCAGGCCCACCGGCGCGATGCAAATGGCCTGCGCTGCACGCGCATGCCAGCCGGCCAGGCGCACCGGGGAGGCCAGCGCGGAATGGGCACGGCCGCCGCGACCGCCGACAAAACGCATGCGCTGCTGGGCATGGTGCTCGACGCGCAGCAGCGCCAGCACCACCAGCAGCAGCACCGTGGCGAGTTGCGCAGCGGCAATGCGGTCGCCGAATGCCAGCCACGACTTGTAGATGCCGGCGGTGAACGTTTGAATGCCGAAGTAGCTGGAGACGCCAAAGTCGGCCAGCGTCTCCATCAGCGCCAGCGCCACGCCAGCCGCCAGTGCGGGCCGCGCCAGGGGCAGGGCCACCTTGGCAATCCGGCGCGACAGCGGCGCACCAAGCAGTTGCGCCGCCTCCATCAAATGCGCGCCGCGCTCGGCCAGCGCGGTGCGCGCCAGCAAATAAACATACGGGTAGAGCGTGAAGCTGAAGACCCAGGCCGCGCCCCACAGGCTGCGCACCTCGGGCAGCAAACGCCCCTCCAGGCCAAAAATGCTGCGCAAGCCGGTTTGCAGCGGGCCGCTGAACTGCAAAAAGTCGGTGTAGGCATACGCCACCACATAAGCCGGCATGGCCAGCGGCAGCAGCAGCGCCCACTCCAGGGTTTTGCGGCCGCTGAATTCAAACAAGGTCACCGCCGCCGCCGTTGCCGTGCCAATCAGCGTGACGCCTGTCGCCACCAGCAAGCACAGCCAGAGCGTGGTGAGGGCGTAGCCCGGCAGCACCGTGCGCGCCAACTCGCCCAGCAGTTGCGCAGACACCGCATTGAATTGCAACCAGGACGCCAGCACCGCCAGCACTGGCAACAAAAAAATGCCCGACAGCAACAGCAAGGCCAGCCGCGCACTGAGGCGGCGGGTGTGCTGTGCAAAAGCGGTTGGGCTTGAAATCATGGGTATGCGCGGTGCAAAGAAGGGGGCAAAGACCCCACAACATCGGCAAAAGCAAATGCGAATTGTAGGCATCTACAATTCGCCATGTCTTTAGAGCTGCGCAATGTCAGTGTTCGCTACGGCAAAGGGTCCGTGGATGCGGTGCACCAAGTCTCGCTGAGCCTGAATCCGGGCGACATCGGGGTGCTGATTGGCCCGTCGGGCTGCGGCAAAACCACCCTGCTGCGTGCCGTTGCCGGATTGGAGCGGGTCTGCGCCGGTGAGATGGTGTTGTCGGGCCAGACCATCAGCAGTACCCGCACACACCTGGCCCCCGAAGCGCGCCGCATGGGCATGGTGTTTCAGGACTACGCGCTGTTTCCGCACCTGGACGTGGCGCGCAACATTGCCTTTGGCATTGCCCATTTGCCCAGCGCCGAGCGGGCGGCGCGGGTCAAGGAAATGCTGGTGCTCGTCGGGCTGGAGTCCTCGGGCAGCCGCTATCCGCATGAACTCTCGGGCGGCCAGCAGCAGCGCGTGGCGCTGGCGCGGGCGATTGCACCGCGCCCGCAACTGCTGCTGCTGGACGAGCCGTTTTCCAATCTGGACGTGGACTTGCGTGAACGCCTTGCGCACGAGGTGCGCGGCATTTTGAAAGCGGCGGGAGCCACCGCACTGTTCGTCACGCACGACCAGCTCGAAGCCTTTGCCATTGGCGACGTGATCGGCGTGATGCACACCGGCCAGTTGCACCAATGGGCCGACGCCTACAGCCTCTACCACCGGCCCGAGACGCGTTTTGTCGCCGACTTTATTGGCCACGGTGTCTTCACCCGCGCCACCGTCAAGCGCGTCAACGGCCATTCGGTGGTGGACACGCCGCTAGGCGAGTTGCTCGACGTGAGCGGCCGCCTCAGTGGCCTCGCGCTCAGCAGCATCGCGCCGGGCGAATCGGGCGAGTACGACATCTTGCTGCGCGCCGATGACATCGTGCACGACGACAACGCGCCGGTGCAGGCCGAGATCATCCGCAAGGCGTTTCGCGGCTCGGAGTTTCTCTACACGCTGCGCCTGGCCTCGGGCGAAACCGTGCTGGCCCACGTGCCCAGCCACCACGACCACAAGATTGGCGAGTGGATTGGCATCCGCGCCGAGGTGGACCATGTGGTGACGTTTGCGCGGAGCTGAGGGGCCGTTTTTAGCCTCAAAAGCCCTTTCGGACCGAGATTTAATGCCTAATCAGGCTGTAGCCAAGGATTATCCTGCCGACATCGCTACTACTTTAATAGTAGACGAGAGAAAAATCAAAGCCGCCTGCTGGCAATATCCGCCTGTGCATCCAACGCCCAGGCGCGGCGGTCACGGCCATTGGCGCGCTGCGGCACACCATAGTCGAGCACCACGGTCAGCGGCGGCGCGGTGAATACGCGCCAGACCGAGCCGACCAGGGTTTGGTCACCAATAAAACTGGCGGCCAGGCTGCGCTGGCCACTGGCACGGTCAAGGTAGCTCAGCGCCACGGTTTGCAGCGGCACGTCGGCTGCAATGGCGGCTTGCAGCACGTTGGGGTGAAACGGCAGCAAGGTCTGGCCGTCGCTGGTGGTACCTTCCGGAAACACCGCCACCACTTGCTGCGCCCGCAGCGCGTCGGCCATGCGCTGCACCACGCGCAGCGCGTCGCGGCGGCTCTCGCGCTCGACGTACAGGGTGCCGGTGGCGTCCGACAGGGTGCCCACAATCGGCCAGTCGCGGATAGCGGCCTTGCTCACAAAATGGCAGTAACGCGCGGCATGCATGGCGCTGATGTCGAGCCATGAAATGTGGTTGGCCACCAGCAGCATCGGGCCGCTGGGCGTGGGCTGGCCGAGCACGCGCAGTTCGATGCCAATCTTCTCCAGCAGGCTGCGCGACCAGGCCGTGACCCGCACTTCTTTTTCGGCTTGCGACATCGTGCCAAAGCGGGTGTGGATGATCCACAAACCGGCGGCGATGTGCGCCAGGGCGCGGGCCAGCTTGAAACTGGCAACGACCAATTTCATAGGCTCAATTTCATGCCGCGACGTGTGCCCCGGCAGCGGCTGCCGCGCTGTACGCCACATGGCCACCGACAATGGTGGCGCGCACGCGAGCCGGCAGCTCATAGCCGCCAAAGGGCGTGTGCTTGCCCTGGCTGCACAGCGCATTGGGGCGCACAGTCCACAAGGCCTGCGGGTCAAACACACACACATCGGCCACACCGCCAAGGGCGAGCTGGCCGACACTGGCTTGCAAGGTGCCCAGCGCGCTGCCCAGTACCTGCGCCGGGCCACTGGTGAGCACAGCCAGCGCCCGGCCCATGGCCACGCCACTGTCCTGGCTCCATTTGCAGGCCAGGCTTAGCAGCAGCTCGAGGCCGGTGGCGCCGGGTTCGGCCTGCGCAAACGGCAGGGCCTTGGCGTCGTCACTGACCGGCGTGTGGTCAGACACCAGCGCGTCGATGGTGCCGTCGGCCAGCCCCGCGCGCAACGCGTCGCGGTCACGCTGCTGGCGCAAGGGAGGGTCCAGGCGCATGCGCGAATCAAAGTAGCCGATGTCGTTGTCAATCAGGTGCAGCGAGTTGATGCTCACATCGCAGGTCACCGGCAAGCCCTGCGCCTTGGCCGCTCGCACCAGCGCGACGCCCTGGGCGCTGCTGAGGCGGCACAGGTGAACGCGGGCATGCGGCTGCGCCTGGTTGCCCGTAGCCCGCAGCAATTCAAAAAGGGTGTGCAGCGCAATCGTTTCCGCCGCCACCGGCACACCCGACAAGCCCAGGCGCGTGGCCAAAGGCCCGCTGGCCATCACGCCCTGGCCCAGGTCACCGTCTTGCGGCCGCAGCCAAACGCTGTAGCCATAAGTGCCGGCGTAGGCCAGCGCACGTTGCAAAATTTGATTGCTGCGCACCGGCACTTCGGCCTGGCTGAAGCCGACGCAACCGGCCTGCGTCAGCTCCAGCATTTCGGTCAGCGCCCCGCCCTTCAATTCGCGCGTGAGTGCGCCGAGCGGGAACACGCGCGAAGCATGCAGTTTTTCAGCGCGGAATTTCAGCATCGCCACCAGGCCGGGCTCGTCCAGCACGGGCTCGGTGTCGGGCAGGCACACCAGGCTGGTGACGCCGCCGGCCACTGCGGCCGCCAGCTCGCTGGCCAGCATGCCTTCGTGCTCGTGGCCGGGCTCGCGCAGGCGCACGGCCAGATCAACCAAACCGGGGGCGACGATGCAGCCGGTAGCGTCGATGGTTCTGTTGGCGACAAAGTCAGCGCTGACTTGGCCCACCGCCACGATACGGCCTGCGGCAATCGCCAAGTCGCCCGGCTGGTCCAGCCCGCTGCCAGGGTTGATGAGGCGGCCGCCGCGAATGAGGATTTTCATGCCGCCCTCTTCATGCCTGGTTGCCCGCCACGATGCCCATCACCGCCATGCGCACCGCAATGCCAAAACTGACCTGCGGCAAGATCACGCTTTGCCCGCCATCGACCACCGCCGAGTCAATTTCGACCCCGCGGTTGATCGGGCCGGGGTGCATCACGATGGCATCCGGCTTGGCCAGTTGCAGCTTGGCAGGCGTCAAGCCGTAGCTCATGAAAAACTCCTGCGCCGACGGCAGCAGCGCGCCACTCATGCGCTCGCTTTGCAGACGCAGCATGATGATCACGTCACAGCCCTTGATGCCCTCTTGCATGTCGTGCATGACGCGCACGCCCATTTGCGCCATGTCGGCGGGCACCAGCGTTTTCGGGCCCACCACACGCACCTCGGCACAGCCCAGGGTGGTCAGGGCATGGATGTCAGAACGCGCCACGCGAGAGTGCAGCACGTCGCCCACGATCGCCACCGTCAGGTTGGCCCAGTCGCCCTTGTAGTGGCGGATGGTGTACATGTCGAGCAGGCCCTGCGTGGGGTGCGCGTGGCGGCCATCACCCGCGTTGATCACATGCACATGCGGCGCGACATGCTGCGCGATCAAATACGGCGCGCCCGACTCGCTGTGGCGCACCACAAACAAGTCCGCCGCCATGGCCGAGAGGTTGGCTATGGTGTCGAGCAGCGACTCGCCTTTGGAGGCGGACGATTTGGCGACATCGAGGTTGATCACGTCGGCCGACAGGCGTGTGGCGGCAATCTCGAAAGTGGTGCGGGTGCGGGTCGAGTTCTCAAAGAACAAATTGAACACACTCTTGCCGCGCAGCAATGGCACTTTCTTGACCTCGCGGTCGTTCACACTGACAAAGTTGCTGGCCGTGTCCAGAATGTGCAGCAGCGCGTCCTTCGGCAAGCCCTCGATCGACAGCAGGTGAATCAGCTCGCCATGCTGGTTGAGTTGCGGGTTGCGGCTACGCATCATGGCTGCGGCGGCGCGCTGGCGGCCCTGGGCTTGTTTTTGCCGCGCTCGCTGCGCTGGTGCAGTTCAAAGCTAAAAATGCCCGAATCGCTGCGTGCCAGCGACAAGGCTTGCGTGGCCGGCAGCGCCACACGTGCGGCGGCAAAATCAGCCACCACCGGCAACTCGCGTCCGCCCCGGTCCACCAGCACGGCGAGCTGGATACTGGCCGGGCGGCCATAGTCGAACAATTCATTGATGACCGCCCGCAGGGTGCGGCCGGTGTACAGCACGTCGTCAAGCACCAGCACGTGGGCTTGTTCGACTTCAAACGGCAAGGTCGTTTGGCCGCCATTGGCCAGTCCGCGCCGGGCAAAATCGTCTCGGTGCAGCGCCGATGAAACCACCCCTGCACTGCCCGGCAGCGCCAGATCATGTTGCAGGCGATGCGCCAGCCAGGCCCCACCCGAGGTGATGCCGACCAGACGGGTTTGCGGCGTCAGCAGCGGCTTGACGCCTTGCAGCAGCGCGGCGTACAAGGCCTCAGCGTCGAGCGTCAGCGCGCTCATTCCAGCCCCCGCAAAAACTGCTCCAGGATGATGACGGCGGACTGCGCATCGGCGTCTTTGGCACCGCTGGCCGCCATGCTGGACAAGGCCTCGGTGGTGCTGTAGCGCTCATCGACCTCAAAGACCGGCAACTTGAAACGTGCTCGCAGTTGCCGTGCCAGTTTTTGCGCCGCGCGGGTGTTGTCGTGGGCCGCGCCGTCGGGGTGAAACGGGACGCCGATCACCAGCGCGTCAGGCTGCCATTCCCGTAGGCGGGTCTGGATTTCAGTCATGCGGGCGTCGCCCTGCGCGGCAATGCTGCGCTGCGGCTGACCGCTTTTGAGCAGGCGGTTGCCCACAGCGACACCGGTGCGTTTGCTGCCGTAGTCCAGCGCCAGAAAGGTTTGCAGGCTGGCGGGAACGGCGGCTGCGGGACTCATGCGTGGCCCGCCTGCGGCGACAGCATCCAGGCCTGCAAGCCGAGCAGTTTGAGGGCTTGCTCGTAGCGCTGGGCCACCGGGGTTTCAAAAATCACGTCAATATCAGCGCCGACGGTGAGCCAGCTGTTTTCCGACAGCTCAGACTCGAGCTGCCCCTCGCCCCAGGAGGCATACCCCAGCGTGACCAGCACGCGGCGCGGGCCGCCGCCGCTGGACAGCGACTCCAGCACGTCTTTGGAGGTGGTCATCTCCAGGCCGCCGGGGATGGTCAAAGTCGAGGCATATACCGCTTGCGCCGGGGCCTGGCCGGCCGCAAAAATCGCCTCGTGCAAGACAAAGCCGCGCTCGGTTTGCACCGGCCCGCCCTGGAATACAGGGGTATCGCTGAGGTCAGCGCGAAACAGCGGCAGCTCAACTTTGTCAAACAGGTTCTTGAGCTTGATGTCGCTGGGTTTGTTGATGATGAGCCCTAAAGCGCCGCGCTCGTTGTGCTCACAGACATAGACCACGCTTTTGACAAATGAGGGGTCTTCCAGCCCCGGCATGGCGATCAAAAAGTGGTGTGTCAAGTTGACAGGAGCAAAATCAAAGGCCATGAAACGATTCTAGCGGCAGGCCCCTGGCCTTTCGCGCAGGCACTATGAACGATGGTTTTGACAGTGGTTTGATGTGGTTTCGCCGTGATCTGCGGCTGGATGACAACGCAGCGCTCTACCGCGCGCTCAAGGCGTGCAAAAAGGTGCATTGCGCTTTTGTCTTTGACCGCGAAATCCTGGACGCACTGCCCCGGCAGGACCGGCGCGTCGAATTTATCCGTGAGTCCCTCGTCAGCCTGGACGAGGCGTTGCGCCAGCACTGCGGCCATGCCGGTGCAGGCCTGATCGTGCGGCATGCGCTGGCCGCCGACGCCATCCCCGCGCTCGCGGCCGAGCTGGGCGTGCAGGCGGTGTTCGCCAACCATGATTACGAGCCGCAGGCATTGGCGCGCGATGCCCAGGTGCGCGGCAAGTTGGCTGGGCTGGGCATTGCCTGGCGCAGCGCCAAAGACCAGGTGATTTTCGAGCGTGACGAAGTGCTGACCTTGGCAGGCAAGCCCTACACCGTGTTCACGCCGTACAAAAATGCCTGGCTGAAAAAATTAAGCGGCTTTTTTTTGAAGCCTTACCCGGCTGCAGCCTATGCGCAGGCGCTGGCACAGCGGCCCGAGGCCATGCGCCGCAGCGTGCCCACCTTGGCGGAACTCGGCTTTGAAACCACCAACCTGGCGCAGCTGAAAATTCCCACTGGCACGGCGGGCGCGCAAACGTTACTGGATGATTTTCTGACGCGCATCGACCACTACCGGGACACGCGCGACTTCCCCGCCGTCAAAGGCCCCAGCTACCTGAGCGTGCACCTGCGCTTTGGCACGGTTTCGATCCGGCAATTGGCGGCGGCAGCGCAGCAGCGGATGCAAGAGCCCAGCCCCGGTATTGGCGCGGGGGCCGGCACCTGGCTTAGCGAGCTGGTCTGGCGCGACTTTTATTTTCAGATCCTGCACCATTTCCCCCACGCCGCAACACGCGCCTTCAAGCCTGAGTATGACGCGATTGCCTGGGAACACGGCAAGCACGCCGAGGCCTTGTTTGCAGCGTGGTGCGAGGGCCGCACAGGCTACCCGCTGGTGGACGCGGCGATGCACCAGATCAACCAGACCGGCTACATGCACAACCGGCTTCGCATGGTGGTGGCGAGCTTTCTGGTGAAAGACTTGGGGCTGGACTGGCGCTGGGGCGAGCGCTACTTTGCTGAAAAGTTAAACGACTTTGACTTGTCGGCCAACAACGGCGGCTGGCAATGGGCGGCGTCCAGCGGCTGCGATGCGCAGCCCTATTTCCGCATCTTCAACCCGGTGACGCAAAGCGAGAAGTTCGATGCCGACGGCAAATTCATCCGGCGCTACCTGCCGCATCTGGCCGCTTTGCCGAACGCCGCTCTGCACAGCCCCTGGGCCGCAGCTCCGCTGGATTTACAGGCCAGCGGCGTGGTACTGGGCAAGGACTACCCGCAGCCGGTGGTGGACCATGCAACGGCGCGCGAGAAGACACTGGAGCGCTATGCCGTGGTGAAAAAGGCGGTGGCAAAGACTAGCTAAATTGATAGCAGTACTGGCAGGTTTTACTTTGGCTACAAGCTCTTTTTGCCTTAAAAAGAGCCGTAAAAAGCCAAAACCCGTTCCCAGGCACCTTTGGCGCGGGTCACCGCTTTTAAGCGTTGGCCTCAGCCTCAGCCAGGCAGTAGCGGCGCACCAGGCTCAGCAGCTCTTCTTCTGAATACGGCTTGCCCAGGTAGTGGTTGACGCCGAGCTCCATGGCGTGCTCGCGATGCTTTTCGGCGATGCGCGAGGTAATCATGATGATTGGCAGGTCGCGCAGGCGCACGTCATTGCGGATGTTGCGCGCAAGGTCAAAGCCGTCCATGCGCGGCATCTCGATGTCGGACAGCACTACAGTGGGCTGCTCTTTGGCCAGCTGCTCCAGCGCCAGCAAACCGTCAGCAGCCAGGGCCACGCGGTAGCCCTCGCGCTGCAGCAAGCGCTGGGTCACGCGGCGCACGGTGATGGAGTCGTCCACCACCAACACCAGTGGCACTTCAGGCGCTTTGAGCGCGGCCACTTCGGCCTGGGTAATCTGGCGCAGGGCGTCGAGCTCGTTGCTGCTGGCGAGCATTTCACGCGCTTGCGCGCCGTACACCGTGGCCAGTGCCACCGGGTTATAAATCAGCACCACCGCGCCCGATGCAAGCACCGACATGCCCGACAAGCCCGGCAGGCGCGCGAGTTGTGGCCCGAGGTTCTTGACCACAACCTCCTGGTTGCCCAAAACTTCGTCGACGTGCAACGCCACGCGTTGCGAGGCGCTTTTGTAGATCATGACCGGGATGGTGCGGCCTGCTTTCTCGGCGCTGCGCGCCGAGACTTGCAACAAAGCCCCGCACCAGTAGAAAGGCACTTGCTCGCCGGCAAACATGAGGTGTCCGGTTTTATAGGCCTCTTCCAGTTCGACCGGCGTGACGCGGCGCACCAGCTCAACCACGTTGGCAGGCACGCCCACCGACGTAGTGCCAGCGCGGAACATCACCACCTGCGTTACGGCCGTAGTCAGTGGCAAGATCAGTTTGAAACTGGTACCCCGGCCGATCTGGCTGGAGGTTTCAATCCGGCCGCCCAGCGCAACCACTTCGGAGCGAACCACGTCCATGCCGACCCCGCGGCCCGCCAGCTCGGTAACCTCGCTGGCGGTGGAAAAGCCGGGCATGTAAATCAGGTTGGACGCCTCTTCGTCGCTGATGACGTGGTTGGCGGCAATCAGGCCTTGCGCCGTTGCTTTCTCGCGGATGCGGTCCAGGTTCAGCCCTGCACCGTCGTCCCGGAACTCCACCGACACGTCGTTGCCGGCCTGGTGCAAGTCCACGGTGATGATGCCGCTGGCTTCCTTGCCCATTTCGGTGCGGTTTTGTGGCGACTCGATGCCGTGCGCAACACAGTTGCGCAGCAAGTGCTCAAAAGCCGGCGTCATACGGTCGAGCACACCGCGGTCCATCTCGATGGAGCCACCGGTGATGTCCAGCTTGACTTGCTTGCCCGCGTCTTTGGAGGCCTGCCGAACCACGCGGTAAAGGCGATCGGAAATACCTTCAAACTCGACCATGCGGGTGCGCAGCAAATCGCGCTGCAACTCGCGGGTTTGGCGGGCCTGGGCAACCAGATCGTCTTCGGTGGCCTGCATGGTTTTGGTCAAGGTGCGCTGGATGGTGGCCACGTCATTGACGGACTCGGCCATCATGCGGGTGAGCTCTTGCACCCGGGTGAAACGGTCAAACTCCAAGGGATCAAAGCTTTTGTCTGACTCTTTGGCCAGCGCCATGCGCGACTGCATTTGCGACTCGGACTGCACTTCAATGTCACGCAACTGGTGGCGCAGGCGATCCAGGTTGTTGGTCAAATCGCCCAGGGAACTGCGCAATTGACGCAGCTCGGCCTCGATCCGCGAACGGGTAATGATGACCTCGCCGGCCTGATTGACAAGCCGGTCCAGCAGTTGCGAGCGAACCCGAACGGCTTGGTTGGCGGCCTGGCGAACGGCGGTCAACACATTGGCTGAAGGCTTGGCCAGCGTGCCGCGCGCAGCCACCGCTGGAACGTCGGCCGCAGCCGAGGCCAAGTCAGTCGTTAGCGCCTCGGCGCTTGCCAGAGCCGGTGCCGTACGCGTTACCGCAATGGCCTCCAAAATAGCTGCTTCTTGAGCTGCCACGACCTCATCCGCTGCAGGTGCAATGGCCAACATGGCATTGGCTTGATTGGCCTGCAAGTCCACCGCGCGCAGGCTGTCAAAGTTGGCCAGCAAGGCATCCAGGTTGCCCAGCAAAGGTTCAATGTCGGCCACGGTCGCAGTGCCGAACTGCTCAATATCGGACTCCATGCGGTGCGCCATCTCGCCCAGGCGCATCGCACCCGACAGGCGGGCACTGCCCTTCAAGGTATGTAGGACGCGAAGAACTTCGTTTCTCGCACCTGCATCGGCCGGACGCACCATCCATTGGCGTAAACCAGTGCCCAGCTGCGGGAACAACTCCGCGGCCTCTTCCTCAAAAATCGGAAACAAGTCCGGATCGACGACATCGAGTTCGTCAATGTCATCATCCAAATTGAGCACGTTGGCGCTTTGCATTGGCGCGCTGAATACGGGTGCTCGCGCTGCCACTGGCAGCTCGGTCTGAACGACTGCAGCCACTGACGCAGCAAGCTCGGGCATTGGCTCATTCGCTTGCGCTGCTTCAAACTCAACCGCCAATGGCACGCTGATATCTGCTGGCGCTTCGGGCAGGGGCGCTTCGGCAAATGCCACCTCGTCTGCGGGGATCTGCGCTGTCAACAAGTCCGCCGAGCCGCTGTCTGGTGGCAGCATTTCGCCAGCCAAACGCAATTGCTCCAGCAAGCCTGCTTCGGGTAACTTGAGAAAGCCGGCCGCAAATTGGTGCAGCAAACGGCGAATTTCTTGCGCGGCCTGGGTGAACAGTTGTCCCAGTTCAGGGGTGCCATTCAAACGCAGCTGTGAAACATGCAGCATGGCATGCTCCAACTCTCGCGCCAACTCGGACAGCCCGGTAAACCCTACCGTGGCCGATGTACCTGACAGCGAATGTGTAAGTGAAACCATCGAATCGGTCACGGGCTGGCTCAATTCCAGTGCCCATTCAGCGGTTTCTGTCTGCAAGCGCCTGGACCATTCGTCGGCTTCATTCAGATACAGGTTGTACAGAGCGATGTTGATTGAAAGCGATCCAATGACTTTGATTCGCTCATCGCTCTCGTCTTTGTTGACTACGACTGCGTCCATTGCCGGTGCTGCGGCCGAAGCGGCCAGCGAACCCACTGCCGCCAAGGCGTCAGGCTCAAAATTCGGCAGCCCCGGCAATTCGGCAGGCATCGAGACGGGATCCGGGGCACCGACATCGACCGGCACCAGGTCAACTTCCAATTCAAACGCTTCAAGCTCGGCAGGCTCAATCGGGGTCTCCACCAGTTCGGCTGACGAGACTTCAAAGTCCTCGATAGGCGCAAATGCAGTGTCCGTCAATTCATCTGGCGTCTGATTTTCAAGTGGGCCAGTAGCCGACACAGTGGGCTCCAAGACCGCCATCAATCCTGCAAAATCCGGCTCTTCGGTGGCAGATATGTCGACAGCGAAATCGGCATCGCCCGGTACACGCTCGGTAGTGACGGCCTCGCCGGAAGATGGAATTTCAATCTCAAAGTCGGCCTCAAATTCCGCGAATTGAGTGGCTGTTTCCTGAGGTGACACCTCAGGGACAAGCAACGGCTCCTCCATGACTTCAGGCAGGGCATCTACCGCCTCATCGCGCAGTGCCTTCACCTCCAGTGCTGCAAGCTGCACCGGAGCGTCAATTTCTGAAGCACTGGCTTGCTCCACGACCGCCGGGCTGGGCATGGGCTCGGGCAGCACCAACTGGGTAAAGCGGCCTTCGGTCCGTGCGGTCTCAGCAGCGAGACGGAAAGGCGCAAATTGCCAATGCTGGTCTTGCCGTTGACGGATGTCCTCAACCCAGCGGCCAAAGGCATTCAGCGCCGACTGGCACAAACTGCAAAGCTCGTCCGAGAATGGTTTTTGATCGGCCAACCAAGTGTTGAGCAATTGCTCCATCGACCAAGCGGCTTCGCCGAACTCGTCCAGCCCCACCATGCGTGAGCTGCCTTTGAGCGTGTGGAAAGCCCGCCGCAGGGTGGTCTGCTCGGTCACGTCCCTCGGGTTGGCATTGAGTGCCTCAATCGCCAGTGAACCGGTTTGAACCACCTCGCGCGCTTCTTCCAGAAAGATGTCACGCAATTCCTCGTCTTCGTCATCATCGGCAGCCTGCTCATGAGCGGACGGCTCAGTTGCAGGGGTTCCCAAAGAAGGCGCAGCCCGGAGAGCTTCATCAGCCGTCGGGGCAGCGTGCGCCGACACCATAACCGGCGCCGCCTGGGATGAAGAAGCAGGTGCTTGCGAGGTCACGGGTGCCGGCTCTGACCGACCCATCAAGGGCTTGAGTTCGCCTTCTTGTTCATCAAAAACAAATAATTTCTTGGCCAGCACAGGCTGGTAGTTCAGCATGTCGATCAAAAAGCCGAGCGAGCCCAAATTATTGCCAAGCCGCTCAAACGTACCGGCCGCGCGGGCGCGCTCCACGTCAATTTCTGTGACTATGAGTTGCTCAATGCGCTCGCGCATGTGCAACACAGCCATAGCCCCTTGCTCCAAGCCGAGCACAGACAATACCCCGCGCATTTGCGTCAAGGCACCAGGCACTTTGGTCAACGCAGCTTTGTCAGCGGGATTGCGGAAAAATTGGTCTAAAGACGCCTCTAGTTCGCCCAGTAATCCGCGCAACTCACCCACTACGCTGCCCATGGTTTGGCGGTCACTGACACGGCTGTACAGCTCTTCCATCCATGATTCAAGCGGTTGTGGCTGTCCGCCATGAAGCACACGCTGCAAACGCTCGGTCAGCACCAGCGTGCGCTGCTCAATCTGCACATCCGAGGGATCAAGCTCTTCAAACGCGGCTTCCAGGTACAGCACCGAAGTAGCCACTTCCATAGCCAGTTCGGCCGATGGCGCTTCACCACTGCGGGCGGTGGCATCGATCGCCCCCATCAAGGTCTGCGCAAAGGGGGTACTGTGGGGGTTGAGCTTGATGAGCGACTCGCCGATCAAGCCAAACTGGTCGTGCACCAACTTCAGCTTGGTGGTGTCTCCGCCAGACAAGGCTGTCCAGCTCTCTTTGGCAGTGGCAATTCGCTTGCGGGCTTGCTGTACCAAAGCCGGATCAACCCGGCCAAAATGCGCGGCGTTGTAGTCAACTGGCGTGAAACGCTCTAACTGGAACGCGCGGCGAACAGCCAGCAAGTTATTCGCGGCCTGCCCTGGCGCTGGTGTGGACTGCGAACAAAAAAACAAAAGGTCGAGTACGAGTCGATCAGGCACCGCCATCTCGCCTTTGGAAAGCGCTGCATATTGCATCAACACACGCGATGCCGTGCGTTTGGCAAACAAATCCGAAGGGCACAAGCCGAGTGCCAAAGCCTCAAAAAAAGCGGCGCAAATCTTCCAAAATATCCGGGGTTGCGTTGCCTCCTGGGCAGCAGCCAAGCCCAGGCTAATAGAAACCAGATTTTGGGCACCTCCGGTATCAGAGGCCTTGATGAGCTTCAATACCCACTGGTCCAACTGTGACCTGACAGGCACGGTATATAGGAGGGGCTCACTAGCTGCGGGCATTGGCGGGTCAATCCAATGCAAATCCATGGCCCATAAATCGGCTGGGTGGATGCGCTCACTGCCTGCCAATTCCTGGACATCACGGTACTGCGGGAAAAGCGCAACAGCAGTCACTTTTTTCCCGGCCAAAACGGCTTGCAAATACTCGGTCAAAGCAAAGCCTGCACGCTCGACTTTTTGTACCGCTGCATCGTTGCATAACTCAGGGTGCTGGACAAATCTTTGAACCACAATCTCCATAGACCGCAACAGCGCGGCTGGAGAACCGAGCCCAACCATCTCCAAAGCCCCAACGGCCTGGTGCAATTGTTGGCGTGCGATGCGCAGGTGGCTGTCATCAATCGTCGCCAATTCCGAGCCGCGTGCAGACTCAGCCTCACGCAAATAGCGCTTGAGTGCTTTGGATGCGCCGTCAAGGGACTTGCGCATTTCGTCAAGCACCCAGGCCAAAGGACCCAAGTCATTGAGGGCAATATCCAAATCGTTGTCAGTGGCTTGCATGTTCGAATCCGCCGGGACAGTGACAGTTGAGGGACAGTCCGCCTACACCGATGCTAGGCAATCTTGAACCGGGCCACCGATTGCCGTAATTCTTCGGCCATGCGCGACAACTCGCGTACCTGCTGGGCCGTGGATCGCGTGCCCTCACCGGTCTGCTCGGTCACCGCAAAAATATGCTGGATATTGTCGGCTACCACGTTGGCGGACTTGGCTTCTTTGGACGCCGAAAACGAAATCTGCTCAATCAGTTCGGCAAGCTTGCGTGACACCCGGTCAATCTCGGAGAGCGCCGTACCCGCGTTGTCAGAGAGTTTGGCCCCCTCCACCACACCCTGTGTGGAGCGCTCCATAGCGGCTACCGCATCTTGTGTGTCGGTCTGAATCGCTTTCACCAGCGCCGAAATCTGGCGCGTGGCGTCAGCGGAACGTTCAGCAAGGCGCTGCACCTCTTCGGCCACCACAGAGAAGCCGCGGCCTGCCTCACCAGCTGACGCCGCCTGAATGGCAGCGTTCAGTGCCAGCACGTTGGTTTGCTCGGTAATGTCGGAAATCAGTTCGGTAATTTCGCCAATTTCCTGCGACGATTCACCGAGGCGCTTGATCCTCTTGGAGGTTTCCTGAATCTGGTCCCGAATCGAATTCATACCGCCGATGGCGTTTTGCACTGCCTGGAGACCCGACTCAGCCGCCAAGAGCGACTGGCGCGCCACCGAAGCCGACTCTTGCGCTTGGGTAGACACCTCGTTGATTCGGGACGCCATGTCCAGCACCGACTGGCCAGTTTCACGAATTTCTCGCAACTGCTCGGTAGAAGTCGCTAACAACTCAGTGGAGGTGCTCTCTACCTTGGCAGTCGTCTGCGCCACCCGGGTCGCCGTGTTTTGCACGTTGCCTACGAGTGACCGCAGCTCTTCCACCGTGTAGTTCACCGAATCGGCAATAGCACCGGTAATATCTTCCGTCACGGTCGCTTCCTGCGTCAAATCGCCTTCCGCCACTGTTTGCAACTCGTTCATCAAGCGCAAAATAGCCGCTTGGTTGGCGTCATTGACGCGTTTGGCTTCAGCCTCTTGCCGCTCTGCCTCAGTCCTCAACTGCTCAGAAACTTCTTGCCGCTGGCGACTGTCCAAGAGCTGGATGTAGGCCAAACCGGCCGCACTGGCAATGGCGAGCAGCGCAACAGCGAACAGGGTGGTCAAAGCAATGGGGCCAATTCCAGATTGCAGAGCCAACTTGGCTTCAAGCCCATTTAGGCTAAGGCGCAGGGGCTCGCTGTCCGTGATGATCGCGCCTTGGGCTTCTCGTGCAGAAACCAAACCTTGCAAATTACCCAAAATAGAGCCCGCCTGAACCCGCGTTTGCTCATAGAGCTTGATGATCTGGTCGAGTTGCTCACGCGTTTGGGCGTCTTTGGATGCGGCCAAGCGCAATTCAGGGCTGCCATTGAGCAGTCCCTCGGCAATTTCTTTGAAAGAATTCAAGTCTTTGCCAAGCAAGAACACCGCCTCCGGGCTGACGCCCTCGACTGTCAAAAATTCATTGGCTGATTTGCCGATGCGCTGCGTCAACATCACCATCTGACCTGACGCGGAGATCTCGGTCGAAGACGCCGCTTGCTGCAATTTGAGTGACGACACCGTCTCGGCAATTTCCAGCAAGTCGGACGACTGACGGTTGATCGTTTTGAGCGCGCTGCCCACCTGCGTCAGGATTTTTTCTTGCCCAAGCACCACCGCTGCATTTTTTTCGGCACGCTCCATCAGCGGCACAATCTTGTCCATGTCTTCTGTGTAATCGTCGCCAAGAGAGCTGATGTTCAGCGTCTCATTCCCGCTTTTCAGGCCACGCACACTGTCAGCCAACACTTTGCTGCTCTCCTTGACTTCAGGAAAAGCTTGCACACCGCCCACCAGCGCTTGGGAAACTGATTTCGCCAGCCGCTGAGACTGCGTCAATGACTGACCCGTTGCGGTAAGTTGTTGAGAAACCGTATTTGCCCGTTGGATGTAGTAAAAAACCAGTGCAATACCAATGACCAACGACGACACCAGAATAATTGCCAGAAGTCGCTGATGCTCCGGCGCAGTTCTGCGGCCAAGCAGCGGCAATGCCAGCAGATCGTCCTCTTCGTATTCTTCGGTCACATCCTCGGCAGAAGGTGCTGCCCTGCTCTCACCAAAAGACATGTGCCTGGACTCCACCGCCATTGCGCCAGGCGCATTGATATCCATGGAACCCGTCGATAAATCAGCCGGGTTGTCAGGCATCGCCAGACTCATGTCCGCCTCAGCATGGTCAGGCTTTTTGGCAAAGAGGTTTTTGATTCGGTCAACGAGTGACATGGTGCTGCCTTCCAAGGAGAAACGGGTAACTCACGTGCTGATGCTAAGAAATTGAGGCTGAAGCGACAAGGTCTGGAGATTGATTTCCTGCCAGTACGTACCGCCCTCATCAATGTAGCCGTGACCAAAATAATCCGGCGAACCTGCGGGGGCCGGTTTTGATTCCTTGAATGCGTTCAACCCGCGAAGCCCCCCCAAGCGATCAATCAACAACGCGCAGTTAATTTGCAAGACCGCGTTGAGTGCGATCAGACGCGACTCAGAGCGCATCAATTCCGATTGTGATTTTGGCTGAGACTGGCTGACAAAGCTGGCCAAATCCACGACACCATAAAGCCCGCCACGCAAATTGGCAACGCCTAAAAACCAGGCCTGGGTATAGGGCACAGGCATAGAAGCAGACAGAGGGAAAATCTCACCCGATTGTTCCAGCGGCAGGAGGTACTTGACGCCACCCGCCTCAACCGCAAGCCATGACGCAGAGACGCCTTCAGTCTGAGCCGCCTTCAGGCGGCCCGCCAGCCGAGATTGCAAGTCTCTGAGCGCGTCTTTTTTTGCCATGCGAAGTAGGGCCCGTTAGCCCAAGGCCTTGATTTTTGTCATCAACTCTTCGGCATCTACTGGCTTGACGATGTAGTCTCGTGCACCCTGGCGCATGCCCCAAACCCGGTCAGTTTCCAAGTTCTTGCTGGTGCACATGATGATGGGTACATCGGCATAAAGCGGATCACGAGAAATCGCACGGGTCAACTGAAACCCATTTTGGCCAGGCATCACGACATCCATCAAAATCAAATCGGGTTTTTCCTCGGCGAGTTTTTTGAAAGCATCTTCGGCGTTTTCGGCCGTCTTGACTTGCATGCCTTTTTTCTCAAGCAAATCTGTCAAATACATCAACTCGGTTTTGGAGTCGTCCACCACAAGCACTTTATTGATTCGCATCACTTCACTCCTAATTGGGCTGCACCCAGTTGCAATACGGTTTGCAGCAACTGATCTTTGGTAAATGGCTTGGTCAAGTAATCTTGCGACCCCACCATGCGACCGCGCGCTTTGTCAAACACACCGTCTTTGGAAGAGAGCATCACCACTGGCACAGCGGTGAACCTAGCATTGCGCTTGATGATGGCACAAGTCTGGTAGCCGTCGAGCCGCGGCATCAGGATGTCGCAAAAAATAAGGTGCGGCTGGAAGTCATTGATTTTTGCCAGTGCATCAAAGCCGTCTTCAGCCAACATGACTTCATGGCCACCTTGCTTGAGAAAAATCTCGGCGCTGCGGCGAATGGTATTGCTGTCGTCCACCACCAGCACTTTGAAGCCCGAAGGGGTTTTACTCACTTGCTCATGCTCCTGAATTGCTCCTGAATTTACTCAACAGCCATGACAGTTCAAATTTGAACCATCTCAAAATCTTCCTTGCGCGCTCCGCACTCTGGGCAAGTCCAGTTCATAGGTACGTCTGCCCATAAAGTGCCCGGCGCAATGCCTTGCTCAGGAACTCCTTGTGCTTCGTCATACATCCAACCGCAAATCAAGCACATCCACGTTGTCATAGTAGCCACAGCTTAATAGACCTTCTAATAGAATGCAACGAATTGTATAGACACACAATGACGGTATTCCCACAACGGGCGAACGTCTCCGGACTGCGGCTTCGCAATGACATTTCACACCACCCCGCCTGGCACCCAACTCCCACCGCAAAGTGATGCCGATGAAGACGAAGGCGATGCGCCTGCCTGCGTGATGGCCTTCAATGCGAACGACCCCAGTGGCGGCGGCGGTTTGGCTGCCGACATCGGGGCCATCAACTCGGTTGGCGCGCATTGTCTGCCCGTAGTTTGCGGCACCTATGTGCGTGACACCACAGGCATTACCGATCACTTTGCTTTTGACGATGAAGCGGTCTCTGAGCAGGCCCGCACCGCGCTGGAAGACGTTGAAGTTCAGCTCATCAAAGTCGGCTTTGCGGGCAGCCCCGAGAACCTCAGCGCCATCGCACAAATTGCCAGCGACTACGAAGACGTGCCGCTGGTGGCCTACATGCCCGATCTGTCTTGGTGGGACGAACACCACACCGAGCAATACCTGGACGCATGGCGCGAGCTGTTACTGCCGCAAACCACGGTGTTGGTAGGAAACCACAGCACCTTGTGTCGCTGGCTCTTGCCCGACTGGGCGCTCGGCCGCAGCCCGAGCCCGCGTGACCTTGCCAAAGCCGCTGCCGAACTGGGCGTACCTTATCTTTTGGTGACCGGCATCGTGCTTCCAGAGCAAATCATCGAGAACGTGCTGGCCACCCCAGAAACCGTGCTTTTCAGTGAAAAATTCGAGCGTTTTGACGCGATTTTTTGTGGTGCTGGAGATACATTGAGCGCCGCCTTGTCAGCGCTGCTGGCCAGCGGCTGCGATTTGACCGCAGCGGCCGAGGAAGCCCTGGGTTACCTTGACCGCTGCCTCGACGGCGGTTTCCGCCCCGGCATGGGCCAAGTCATCCCCGACCGCTTGTTCTGGACGCAGCCCGAGACCGATGAAGACGCTGAGCCCGAAGCCGCACCCGCTGCTGCGCTACTGGGCACTGAAGCGCCTTTGCTGTCCAGCGGCATTGCCACACTGCAAAGCTGGAAAATACCCCATGACACCAAGCATTGACTGCAACGCCGCGCTTTTTGAGCGTGCTAAACACCGTATCCCCGGCGGTGTCAATTCCCCGGTGCGCGCCTTCAGAGCCGTTGGCGGCACGCCGCGTTTTGTGCAGCGCGCGCAGGGCGCGTATTTTTGGGACGCCAACGGCGAGCGCTATACCGACTACATCGGCTCGTGGGGGCCAATGATCCTGGGCCACGGCCACCCCGCCGTGCTGGAAGCGGTGCAAAAAGCCATGCAGGACGGCTTCTCGTTCGGGGCGCCGACCGAGCGCGAGGTAGAGCTGGCAGAAGCCATCATTGCGCAAGTGCCCAGCATTGAGATGATCCGCCTGGTCAGCTCCGGCACCGAAGCAGCCATGAGCGCCATCCGCCTGGCACGCGGCGCCACTGGCCGCAGCAAATTCATCAAATTTGAGGGCTGCTACCACGGCCATGCCGACGCGCTGCTCGTCAAAGCCGGTTCGGGCTTGGCCACCTTTGGCAACCCGACCAGCGCGGGCGTGCCGCCCGAGGTGGTGCAGCACACGCTGGTGCTGGAATACAACAACGTGCCGCAGCTAGAAGAAGCCTTTGCTTTGCACGGCCGCGAGCTGGCCTGCCTGATGATCGAGCCGATTGCGGGCAACATGAATTTTGTGCGCGCCAGCGTGCCCTTCATGCGCCGCTGCCGCGAACTGTGCACGCAATACGGCGCACTGCTGATTTTTGATGAAGTCATGACGGGTTTTAGAGTTGCCCTGGGCGGCGCGCAAAGCCTGTACGCTGAACTGATCCCTGGCTTCAAGCCCGACATGACGGCACTCGGCAAAGTCATTGGTGGCGGCATGCCGCTGGCGGCCTTTGGCGGATCGAAGGCCGTGATGGAGCAGCTTGCGCCATTAGGTCCGGTGTATCAGGCTGGCACGTTGAGCGGTAACCCGGTCGCAACCGCCTGCGGCTTGGCCACTTTGAAAGAAATCAGCCAACCCGGATTTTTTGACACACTGTCCGCCCGCACCCAGCAACTGACTACTGGCCTGACGGAGGCTGCCCGCGCCGCAGGCCAGCCGTTTTGCGCGGACAGCCAGGGCGGCATGTTCGGCTTCTTTTTGCTGGACACGCTGCCCCAAAATTACGCCGCCGTCATGCAGACCGACAGTCCGCGCTTCAACCGTTTCTTCCACGGCATGCTGGAGCGCGGCGTCTACTTTGCGCCAGCGTTGTACGAGGCGGGCTTTGTGAGCGCCGCGCACGGCGAGCAAGATGTGGCGGATACGGCGGCGGCGGCGCATGATGTGTTCCAAGCCATCTGATATGGTGCCTCCCCCAAATGCACGAAACGATAATTATTTGATAGCAGTACAGGCAGATTAATCATTGGCTGGAGGCCAATTTGGTTTAAAAAAACAACAAAACGAGTCCTGCAAGCACTGCCCCGCTTGGCGTCAGGGCTTACGCGGCGGCAGTCAATGCCGAAAGTGCCTAATCCCCGTCGTCACCAGCACCACCCCCCGCTCATCCGCCGCAGCAATCACTTCCGCATCGCGCATCGACCCGCCAGGGTGGATGACGCAGGTGGCACCGGCGTCTACCACCACGTCCAGCCCGTCGCGGAACGGGAAAAAGGCGTCGCTGGCAACAGCCGAGCCATGCAGCGATAGCCCGGCATTGGCGGCCTTGATGCTGGCGATGCGGGCGCTGTCGATGCGGCTCATTTGGCCGGCGCCGACGCCCAGGGTTTGGCCGCCTTTGCAAAAAACGATGGCATTGCTTTTGACGTATTTCGCTACCGTCCAGGCGAACAGCAAGTCTTGCAACTGCGCTGGGCTTGGCTGCTTTTGGCTGACCACATTCAAGTCGGCCAGCGTGATGGCGCGGTTGTCGGCAGTTTGCAAGAGCATGCCGGAGCCCACGCGCTTGGCGTCGATGGCGTTGCGGCCATTGGCCCAATCGGTGTCGCCTCCGGGGGGTAGGTTGATTTGGAGCAGCCGTACATTGGCCTTGGTTTTGAACACTGCCAGCGCGTCGTCAGAGAAGCCCGGCGCAATCACCACTTCGACAAACTGCTTTGAAATTTGCTGCGCTTCTTGCAAACCCAGCGTGCAGTTGAACGCGATGATGCCGCCAAAGGCCGACGACGGGTCGGTGGCAAAAGCTTTGTTGTACGCCGACAGCGCATCCGCGCCCAAAGCCACGCCGCAGGGGTTGGCATGCTTGACGATGACGCAGGCAGCAGCAATGGCAGACTCGCCTGCGGCTCCCGCGGCAAAACTCTTGACGCATTCCCACGCCGCATCGGCATCGGCAATATTGTTGTAGCTGAGCTCCTTGCCCTGCAATTGCTGCGCGGTGACGAGCGAGCCGGGCGCAGGATGCAGGTCGCGGTAGAAAGCGGCTTGCTGGTGCGGGTTCTCGCCGTAACGCAAGTCTTGCAACTTGACGAAGCGGCCGTTGCTTTGTGACGGGAACAAGCTGCGCGTGCCGCCCGGCTGAAAGGCTGACAAATAGTCGCTGATAGCCGCGTCGTAATTGCTGATGCGGTTGAACGCGGCCACGGCCAGTGCAAAGCGGGTGACGTCACTCAGCTTGCCCGAGGTTTTCAGTTCATCCAGCACGCCCGCATACTGGGCAGTGTCGGTCAGCACGGCAACATGCTTCCAGTTTTTGGCCGCACTGCGCACCATGGCGGGACCGCCAATGTCGATGTTTTCAATCGCGTCTTCCAGCGTGCAGCCGGGTTTGGTGACCGTAGCTTCAAACGGATAGAGGTTGACCACCAGCAGGTCGATCGCGTCGATGTTGTGGCGCTCCAATGCGGCCACATGCTCAGGGTGATCGCGCCGGGCCAGCAAGCCGCCGTGCACATTCGGGTGCAATGTCTTGACACGGCCGTCGAGCATTTCGGGAAAGCCGGTGAGTTCGGCCACCTCGGTCACCGGCAAACCGTGCCCGGCAAGCAGCTTGGCAGTGCCGCCGGTTGAGATGAGCTGAATGCCCAGCGCATGCAGCGCCTGCGCAAATTCAAGCAGGCCGGTTTTGTCGGAGACGGAAATCAATGCGTTCATGCGGTAGCCACCAGTGATGCCGGCCACCAGGCCAGCGGAAATGCGCGGGTTTATTTAGACGAGGAATTGGCCAGTCCGTTGGCCGATTTGTGCACGTTGCGCAGTGCCGCTTTGTCCCCGCTTTTTTTCGCAGCCTTCTTGAGCGCATTTTTGCCTGCCACCAGCGCGGATTGCACAGGCATTTTGGCGTCGCTCTCCTTGCCATTGCCGGGCTTGCCCTGGGCCAGCTTGTGCTCGATCAGTTTCTTGCGTAGCGTGTTGCGGTTCAGGCCGAGCCACTCCGCTGCCTTGGACTGATTTTGGTCGGCCGCATGCATCACCACTTCCAGCAGCGGCTTTTCCACCACCCGCATCATCATTTCGTAGAGGCTGTGCGGCTCGATGCCGTCGAGGTCTTTGAAGTACGACTCGAGGCTGTGCCGCACGCATTCATCGATATTTTTTTTGCTCATAGACTCATTGCCCCATCACAAATGGGTTCATTTGCTGCCGTATCAGCGTCAGCATCGGCCGCGCTACCCTGCTCATCCGTCATGTTCCCCTCCGCTGCCGCAAGCGCCGTCGGAATCCGCTCCCTCCGCTGCGCCAGACCGTGCAGATAAGCTGCCAGGTGGCGCATTTGTTCGGCACTGCTGTCCAGCGCGTTCATCTGCTGGCGAAAAACCTCACCCCCCGGCCAGCCGCGCACATACCAGCCGATGTGTTTGCGCGCGCTGCGCACGCCGATGAATTCGCCGTACAACCGGTAGTGGTCTTCCAGGTGCGTCAGCAAAAGACGCTCAACTTCGGCCACCAGCGGCGGCGCAAGATGCGTGCCCACGGCGAGAAAATGCGCCACTTCGCGGAATATCCACGGCCTGCCTTGTGCGGCGCGGCCAATCATCACGGCGTCTGCGCCAGTCACCGCCAGCACCTGACGCGCTTTTTCGGGCGAATCAATATCGCCATTGGCCACCACCGGGATGCGCACCGCCGCCTTGACAGCCGCCACGGTGGCGTACTCGGCCTGACCTGTATAACCCTGCTCGCGGGTGCGGCCATGCACGGTGAGCATTTGCACGCCCGCCTGCTCAAACCCGCGTGCCAGCACCAGTGCGTTTTTGTGCGCTGCGCTCCAGCCGGTGCGCATTTTCAGTGTGACGGGTACCTTCAATGGTGCACACGCCTCAACCACGGAATGCGCAATCGCCAGCGCCAGCGGCTCGTTTTGCATCAAGGCCGAGCCGGCCCAGGTGTTGCACACTTTCTTGGCCGGACAGCCCATGTTGATGTCGATGATTTGCGCGCCGCGCTCAATGTTGTAGCGCGCGGCCTGCGCCATCTCCAGCGGGTCGGTGCCGGCAATTTGCACCGCAATCGGGCCGCTTTCGCCGTCGTGGTTGGCGCGGCGCGAGGTCTTGAGGCTGTCCCACAGCTCGCGCCGTGAGGTCACCATTTCGCTGACCGCGTAGCCCGCCCCCAACTCCTTGCAAAGCTGCCGAAACGGCCTGTCGGTCACGCCCGCCATAGGCGCGGCGAACAAACGATTCGCCAAGTGGAAAGGGCCAATATGCATGGGGAGAGGGCAGCGCGATGGGCAGCAGCGTGAAAGGCAGATTGCTTAAAAATGAGGCACGATTGTAGCGGCCCGTTTTTTGGCCCCGCAGCGTCAATTGCAACAATTTGCAGACTGCAACTTTCTGGCAACACTGTTCAATTGGCGTATGGTGTGAGGCTTCCAAACGTGCTAACAACTATTTCACATGCCAACTTTTTGGGAGCAATCCCTTGCCGCTGTGCTGCTCTGGCTCGCGCTGCCGCGTCACGGCCTGGGTGCGGTCTTTGTCATTGCCTTCATTTCGGCCACCTTGCTGCCCCTGGGCTCCGAGCCGGCGGTGTACGGCCTGGTGCAGCTGCAGCCTGCGCTGTTTTGGCCCGCACTGGCGGTGGCCACCGCTGGCAATACGCTGGGCGGCGCGCTGAACTGGTGGATCGGCTTTGGCCTGCACAAAGCGCTAGACCGCAAACGGCCAGCGCGTTTTGAGTCGCGCTTTGAGCGACACGCGCTGGGCTGGCTCGAACGCTTTGGCCCCAAAGCCTGCGCCATGAGCTGGCTGCCACTCGTGGGTGACCCGCTGTGCGCCGTGGCAGGTTGGCTCAAGTTGCCGTTCTGGCCTTGCGTGGCCTGGATGGCGCTGGGTAAATTCTTGCGCTACCTGGTGCTGACGGCGGGGCTGCTGTGGGTGTTTTAGGCAAGCTCAGGAGCTGAAAAGGAAGTTCATCACATCGCCGTCCTTGACGATGTAGTCCTTGCCTTCAGCGCGCATTTTGCCGGCGTCTTTGGCCCCTTGTTCGCCCTTGAAGTGGATGAAGTCTTCAAACGCAATGGTTTGCGCCCGGATGTAGCCTTTTTCAAAGTCGGTGTGGATGACGCCAGCGGCTTGCGGGCCCGTCGCGCCGACAGGCACGGTCCAGGCGCGCACTTCTTTGACGCCTGCGGTGAAATAGGTTTGCAAACCGAGCAGCTTGAAGGCCGCACGAATCAACCGGTTCAGGCCCGGCTCGGTCTGCCCAATCTCGGCCAAAAACAGCTGCTTGTCGGCCTCTTCCATCTCGGCCATTTCGGCCTCCATCTTGGCGCAAATCGCCACCACCGGCGCGTTTTGCGTCGCGGCATAGGCGCGCAGGCGGTCCAGGTGCGGGTTGTTCTCAAAACCGGCTTCATCGACATTGCCGACAAACATGGCCGGCTTGGCCGTAATCAGGCACAGCGGTTTGAGCAGCGGCAGCTCTTCCTTGCTGAAGTCCAGCGTGCGGGCGGGCTGGCCCTGGTCGAGCGCGGCCATGATGCGCTCCAAAAGCGCCACCAGCTTGGCCGCGTCTTTGTCGCCCGAGCGGACGTTTTTGCCGTGCCGGTGCAGGGCTTTTTCCACTGTGCCCATGTCGGCCAGGCACAGCTCGGTCTGGATCACTTCAATATCGCTCACGGGGTCGATCTTGCCGGCCACATGGATCACGTTGTCATCGTCAAAACAGCGCACCACATTGACGATGGCGTCGGTCTCCCGGATGTGCGCCAGAAACTGGTTGCCCAGGCCTTCACCCTTGCTGGCACCGGCCACCAGGCCGGCAATGTCGACAAACTCGGTAATCGCAGGCACGATGCGTTCAGGCCCTACGATGGCGCTGAGGGCCGCGAGCCGGTCATCGGGCAACTCTACAATGCCCACATTGGGTTCAATGGTGCAAAAGGGGTAGTTCTCCGCTGCAATACCGGCCTGGGTCAAGGCGTTAAACAGGGTGGATTTACCCACGTTGGGCAAGCCCACAATACCGCACTTCAAACTCATGAATCACCTCAAAAATCGGGCTGCACAGTGTATGCGAAGCCTGTTTAGCGTGGCCTTGCAAACGGCTTTTTGCGCTAGCCTGTTGCTGGGCGGCATGCTGGCCCAGGCCGCTGAAGACGTGCAGGCGAGCTTCTTGCCTGCTCCCGCCGTGCTCATTGACCAAGCCGAGTCTCCGTACAAAACCTTGCCGCTGCAAGCCTGGCTGGACCCGATGAGCACCGCCAGCATTGACAGTGCCAGCGGCATTCACAGCAAAAAATTTGCCCCGGCCTTGCAGCAAACCATCTACCCACTGAACAAAGAACAAACTCTCTGGCTGCGCTTGCGGGTCACCCAGCCCGAGGGCAACAACAACCGCTGGCAACTCACCATCCCGCTGCCGCTGCTGGACAAAGTCACGCTCTACCAGCAAGACGCTCAGGGCAAATGGGTGGGCCAGACCGCAGGCGACACCCTGCCCAACGCGCTGTGGCCCGAAAGCGGGCGCTACCCGCAGTTTCACCTCCAGATTGCGCCGGGGCAAACCAAGCCACTGTACTTACGGGTGCAGCACGTAACGCCGTTGTCGCTGCCCATTACCCTGGTGTCCGAGGAAACCCACCATTTTTTGATCCAAACCGAATACCTCGGCCTGGGCATGGTGTTTGGCGCGATGCTGCTGATGATGCTGGCCTGCATTGCGCAAAGCTGGGTCTATGACGACGCCACCTACGCCTGGTATGCGCTGTACACCGCCATCATGACGCTGGCGGTGGCGTCCTACACCGGCGTGGCAGGCCATTTGCTGTGGCGCTATTCGGGCGCGTGGACCGACGCCTCGCAGGGTAGCCTTGGCATTCTGGGCTCGGCCTCGGCGCAATTGTTCATCTGGCATTTGTGCGCCATTGGCGGGCGCTACCGGCGTTTCAGCAAAACCGCCAAATGGGTTGGCATTGCCGGCGTGGCGGCGGCGCTGCTATACCTTATGGTTGACCGCGGCAGCGTCGGCATCTGGGTGATTGCGGCGGCTTTCACGCTGACGATGGGGTTTGGCCTGACCACCGCCGTGCTGAGCTGGCGCCGCGGTGACGAAGTCGGCAAGTGGGTGCTGATTGCCTACACGCCGATGGCGCTGGCGGCGCTGCTGGCGCTCACGGTGGTGCTGGGCTGGCTCAGCGCGACCTGGATCACGCAGTACGCGGTGGTGCTGGCGATGGGCATGGAAGTGCCCCTGCTGCTGGTGGCGCTAAACCTGCGCTCACGCGCCCGCCACGGCGCGCAGGCGCGCGAGGAAGCGCTGGCCACGCAAGACGCGCTGACCGGCCTGCTGGCACCGCATTTGTTCCAGGACCGGATGGCGCAGGTGGTGGCGCGTTTTAACCGCGAGAAAAACCCGGCCGCCATCGTCTTCATTGACCTGGTGAACTACGCGCGCGTCAAGTCCTACTTTGGCTCGGCCGTGGCCGAACAAAGCCTGCTGCGCAGCGTGATCAAACTGCGCCGCCTGATGCGCGATGTGGACACCATCAGCCGCATCAGCGAGGCACGTTTTGGCCTGATCATGGAAGGCGTGTCCTCACGCCACACGGTGACGCAGCGCAGCGCGCAGCTCATTGCCGCGGGCCTGATGCCGCTCAAAGGCCTCAAACCGCAAATCACGCTGCAATTCCACGTCGCTGCCGTTCTGCTGGGCGAGCGCATCATGGACCCGCAGTCGCTGGGGACCGAACTGGGCCGGCTGCTGACCAGCATGTCCAGCCGAACCCGCCGACCGATCCGCTTCCTGGAGCCCGAAAACACGGTCTTGATGCCGCTGGAAGAAGAGTCGCAGCGCCAGCACGACATCCACAGCGACTTCCCGCCGGTACACTAAGTGCCGGGGTATTTTTCAAAAACCATAGCAAACTTGGCAATATATACCTTGGCTACAAGGCTATTTGATTCAAAAACAGCCTGAAATTGCCTTTCTTGGGCTTGCGCGGCTCACTCAAACCGGTAGCCCGCCGCAAGCACTTGCCCTACCTGCAGCACCTGCCCGTCGCCCGACTGCACGATGGCGTTCATGCCAAAACACACCGCCCCGCCTTGCAGCGGGTTGGTGCGGTAACTTTGCAGCAGGTCACCGACTTCGGGGCTGCTGAGAGCCGTTTGCGGGTCAATATTGGGAATAGGGCAGCGCGGGCAGGGCTTGACCATGCGAAGCGCCAGCGGCTGCGCCGACTCCGCCCCAGCGGCGCCTGAGCCCTCGGCCGGCCCGGCGGGCCGCAGCACATCGAGTTGGTCTTCTTCGTGCGCTGCCAGGCCTGACAGCACGATATTGGGCCGAAAGCGTGCCATGTCCACCGACGCATGCCCCGCCGCCTGCAGCCTGGCATTGCACTCGGCCAGCGAGGCCTGGCTGATCACCAGCACGGGAAAACCGTCGCTGAACTGGTTTTCCGCCTCTTGGCCGCCGGTCCATTTTTTGTCGGACAAACGCCGGTAGTCGGGGTCAAAGCGCACCAGGCGCAGGCGACTGATGCCGGCGCGGGCCGCCTGCGCTTGCGCCTGTGGCCCTGCCAGCAGAAAGTCGCTGAACCACTGCGCGCACAAGTCGCCCATGTCGTAGGCGGGCATTTGCTCGCCCCACAACTTGACTTGCACCGCTTGCTCGACTTGCTCCAGCGCCACGTGCAGCGCCAGCATGCCCGGCGCACGCAACACCATATCGGCATGGCGCAACTGCGGTGCCACCAGCGCCATGCGCGGCAGCTCGCGCTGGCTGACAAACTCGCTGCGCTGGTCCACCAGCATCCAGGCGCGGTCAAACTCCAGGCCGGTGGGCGTGAGCACCGCTGCTGGCAAGGCAGTGCCGGCGCAGGATTTGACGGGGTACACCACCAATTGTTCGATCCGGGCGGTGACGTCTGCGGGGGCGGCGGTTGACATGGTGATTCCTGCAGGCGTGCAGCCCGGATTGAAAGCGCGTATTTTGCTGCTTTTGCACGGGTCCGCGCCGGGCAACGGGCATACCCCCGCTGCGGCGTCATGCGCCGGGCCACTCCTACAATGCCGCATGGCTCAGCACTATGACATCGGCATTCGGGGCGACGGCATCGTCGGCTGCACGCTGGCGCTGCTGCTGGCATCCCAGCGCCTGAAGGTGGCGCTGATCGGCGCGCCTGCAAGCGCCGCCCCTGCGCCAACTGGCACCGAACACAGCGACATCCGCGCCTATTCGCTCAACGCCGCGTCGCGCGCCCTGCTGCAATCCTTGCGCGCCTGGCCGCAGCCCGAATGGACCACGCCGGTGCGCGAAATGCGGGTCTGCGGCGATGGCGACCGTGATGATGGCGGCGGCGAAGTCATTTTCTCTGCGGACAACTTGCCGCCCCCTGAAGACGGCCAGCCCCCGGCGCTGAACTGGATTGTGCAAGCCCAGGCGCTGCAGGCGCGGCTGCACGAAGCCGTACGTTTTCAGCCGCTGATTGACCGCCTGCCCCTTGCGGCCCAGACACCGCCCACCACCCCGCCCGTCAGCGCCACATTGCTGGTGGCCTGCGAGGGTCAGGCCAGTGCCAGCCGCGCCGAATGGGGCGTGGCCTGGCACGTGCAGGCTTATGCCCAACGCGCCATCGCGACCCGCGTGGTGTGCGAGCTGCCGCACGGCCAGGTGGCGCGCCAGTGGTTTGACGGCGGCGACATCCTGGCGTTCTTGCCGCTGAATTCACCCGCTGATACCGCACCCGGCCAGGCCAGCGACCACGCCCAAGGGAACTTGGTGGCGGTGGTGTGGTCTGTCTCTGTGACGCGGGCCACAGAGTTGCTGGCGGCAAGTGATGCGGATTTTTGTCAGGCCCTGCAACAAGCCAGCCGCAACGCGCTGGGCAGCTTGCGCCAAAGCGCGCCAAGGGCGGCATGGCCGCTGCAACGGGCCAAGGCGCAGCATTGGGTCGGCCAGCAGGGGGGGCAAAGCTGGGCGCTGGCGGGCGATGCGGCGCACACCGTGCATCCGCTGGCCGGCTTGGGCCTGAACCTGGGCCTGGCCGATGCGGCGGGCCTGGCGCAGGTGTTGGGCCAGCGCGCGTACTGGCGCGGCGTAGGTGATTTGAAGCTGCTGCGGCGCTACGAGCGCGCGCGCCAGTGGGAACTGATGGGGGTGGCCGGTGCCACCGACGGCTTGCAGCAACTGTTTGCGCAGCCGGGTGAGTTTTGGCGCGCCGTGCGAAACCACGGCCTGCGCGGCTTTAACCACAGCGGGCCGCTCAAGGCCTGGCTGGTGCGCAAAGCCTCGGGACAGATTTGATTGACAACGACGGTATTTTTTAAAGAAAGCCCACGCCATGCAACCCACGACTTCCACGCTGTCCACGCTCGCACTGGCCCTGGGCTGCCTTTTCGCTGCGAGCGCGGCGCTCGCCAATGAGGCCGTGATCCGCAAGAACCTCAAGGAGCGCCTGCCCAAGATCGACAAGATTGACGAGATCACTAAAAGCCCGATGCCCGGCATCTACGAGGTGCGCGTCAACGACACCGAGATTTTCTACACCGACGCCGACGGCAACTACCTGATTCAGGGCGCGCTGATCGACACCAAACAGCGCCGCAACCTCACCGAAGAGCGGATGGACAAGCTCACCGCCATCGACTTCTCCAGCCTGCCGCTGAAAGACGCCTTCACCATCGTGCGCGGCGACGGCAAACGCAAGATGGCGGTGTTTGAAGATCCCAATTGCGGCTATTGCAAGCGCTTTGAGCGCGACCTGCAAAACGTCAACAACGTCACGGTCTATATGTTCCTCTACCCGATTCTGGGCGCCGCCTCGGTCGAGCGGTCCAAAAACATCTGGTGCGCGAAAGACCCGAGGAAAGCCTGGTCGGACTGGATGGTGCGCGACATCGACGTGCCGGCCGCCAATTGCGACAGCGCAGCCGTGGCGCGCAATGTCGAACTCGGCCGCAAATACAAAATCACAGGCACGCCGACGCTGGTTTTCCAGGACGGCGCGCGCGTGCCGGGGGCGATTCCGGCGCAGCAAGTCGAGAAGTTTTTGACGGCGGTGAAGTAAGCCTGCACTGCACAACCTGCATGAGAGTCCGCCCAGTGCGTACCAGCCGCTGATAGGCTGCCGGAGGCATACACATCCGAATTTTCATGCAAAAATACCCTCTAGCGAATTCATATATTGCCTGTACAGCTATTTAATCTATAGCGTTCCGTTTGCCTAAATCCACTGCCCTACCGTCCGCCCACAGCCCGTCGCCCGCTGCAGCGTATGAGGTTGAATTAGCCGACTTGCATGCGCACCTGTACCGCGTCACGTTGGCAGTGGCCCGGCCCGCACGGCGTCAGCGCATGTCACTACCGGTGTGGATTCCGGGCAGCTACCTGGTGCGCGAATTTGCCAAACATTTGCAAGGTTTGCAGGCACGGCAGGCGGGCCAGCCTGTGGCCGTCAAGCAACTCGACAAGTGCACCTGGGAAGTAGACTGCAAAACCGGTGCGCCGCTGGAATTGCGCTACCAGGTCTATGCCTTTGACGCTTCGGTGCGCGCCGCCTGGCTGGACTCGCAGCGCGGCTTCTTCAACGGCACCAGCCTGTGTTTGCGGGTTCACGGGCAGGAACACCTGCCGCATGAGCTGACGCTGAAATCAACATCCCCAAGCGCCACCTGGTCGGTGGCTACCGGCCTTGCACCACTCAAAATCAACCGGCGCGGTTTTGGCCGCTACCGCGCGGCCAATTACGACGAATTGGTGGATTGTCCCGTCACGCTCGGCCCTTTCTGGAGCGGCCAGTTCAAGGCCTTTGGCTTGCCACACCGTTTGGTCGTCAGCGGCAGCGCGCCCGGTTTTGACGGCGCTCGCTTGCTCGCCGATTGCCGCAAAATCTGTGAGACGCAATTGCAGTTTTGGCACGGCCAGGTGCCGCAGGCCGCCGCGCTGTCGCCAGAGTCACCACCGCCGCCATTTGCGCACTATGTCTTCATGCTGCATGCTGCGGCGGACGACTACGGCGGGCTGGAGCACCGCAACAGCACCGCGCTGATTTGCAAGCGCGCCGATTTGCCGCAGCGCAGCCCCGACGGCACGCCCGCAGCCCAGCGCCAGCCCGAGGGCTACACAACCTTGCTGGGCCTGATCAGCCACGAGTACTTTCACACCTGGAACGTCAAGCAAATCCGCCCCAGTGCGTTTTTGCAGTACGACTACACGCAGGAAAACTACACCGACCTGCTGTGGTTTTTTGAGGGCTTCACCAGCTACTACGACGACTTGCTGCTGCGCCGCGCCGGGCTGATTGACGACGCCACTTACCTTCGGCTGCTGACCAAAAACATCAACCAGCTGCAGCAAACCCCGGGCCGACTGGTGCAGACGGTGGCGCAGGCCAGCTTTGACGCCTGGGTCAAGTACTACCGCCCGGACGAAAACACACCCAATGCCACGGTGAGCTACTACGGCAAGGGCGCGCTGGTGGCACTGTGCCTGGACCTGACGCTGCGCGCTGAAGGGCGCACCAGCCTGGACGAAGTCATGCGCCAACTCTGGCGCCAACTCTGGCGCCAATGGTCGGCAGTCCTGCCTGCGCCGGGCCAGGGCAAGCCGCCCCGGCGCACCCCAATACCTGCCCCGGTAGCCCGCCCAGGTTTTACCGAAGCCAGTTTTTTGGCCGTGCTGAAAGCCTGCGCAGGCCGATCTTTGGCGGCCGAAATCAACCGCTGGGTCCACAGTACGGAAGAATTGCCACTGGCCCCCTTGCTCACCCGTTGCGGCGTTGCGGTGAGCACCGATGCCGCACCGCTGGCGCAAGCCCTGGGTCTGCGGGTAGCCACCGGCCTAGAAGGACAGGGCGGCGTGCGCATCAAAACGGTCTTGCATGGCGGCGCGGCCCATGCCGCAGGGCTGGCAGCGGGCGATGAATGGCTCGGGATATGGAGCGATTCGCCGCAGCCGCAGGGTTGGCGCATGAGCCAACTCGATGATTTGCTGTTGTATGCCGGGCCCGCGCAGGCAGTGACTGTCCTGGTGGCGCGTGACAAGCAACTGCTTACCCTGCCACTGGAGATACCTCGCCGCACGGGCCCCGGTGCCATCACCACTTGGCGTCTGACACCGCACGACACCGCATTGCTGGCGCAGTGGCTGGCCTGACGGCCAGCCGCTTGGCGTAACCGCAAACTTCAGTGCCTGTGTGGCGCGCTGCGGCTTATTGGTTGGGTGCCCGTGCCGCCACTTCGCTGGCAAAGCGCTCGGCGATGGTTTTGCCGCGCACGCTCGCCAACACACCCTGGGCACGGGCGGTGGCCACGATGAATTCGTCCAGGGTTTTGCATGACTCCATCCGCATGCACAGGCTCTCAGCCATGGGGCCCATTTGGTCATTTAAAAACCGCACCGCGTGACGGCAGGCAGCAGCCATAGAGCGCTCAGACTCTTCAAACGGAGCCGGGCTGGTTGAATTGGAAAACTGGCTGGGCTTTTCACTGCCGCCTTTGGGCTGCACAAAACCGCCGTCTACAAGGCGCGAAACCATTTCTTCAGGGGTGCCGAAATGGGAGGCCAGTTTGGCCAAGTCTGCAAAGGGCCGTTTGCCGTCAATGAGGATCAAAATGGAGCGCAGCTTGGGAGGCAGGCCATATTTTCGCGAGGTCATTTCATCCAAGCCTTTTTCGGACTTGCAAAAAATGGAGGCGCTGCTGAAAGTGGCAGTACTCATCGTGTTTTCCTTTGCGTGTCAAAAAAATAATATTGTTTTCCCCAAGGCAGAATTTACCTCCACTCGCGCCCGATTGTCGATAGGGTTTTTACGCCAATTGCTCTAGGAAAACCCGCCTTCTTAACTAGGTAATTCAACCTAGGAATGGCCCGCACCGCACCACCAGAAAAGGCGCTGCGCGCGGCAGGTATAGTGCTTTTTAAATCCCATCCACTGACTGCCTAAGGACGCCTCATGACCTACGAAAACCTTTTAAGCGCACGCCAGGGCAGCGTGGCCACGCTCACCCTGAACCGCCCGAAACAGCTCAACGCTTTGAGCCAGGATTTAATGGTCGAACTGGGCCGCGCCCTGCGCGAGGCCGATGCCGACCCGGAGGTCGGCTGCATCATCCTGACCGGCAGCGAAAAGGCCTTTGCCGCCGGTGCCGACATTGGCTTGATGGCCAGCTATGGTTTTGCCGATGTCTATGGCCAGGACTACATCACCGCGCACTGGGAGACGATTCGCGGCGTCCGCAAGCCAGTGATTGCCGCCGTCAGCGGTTTTGCGCTGGGCGGCGGCTGCGAGCTGGCGATGATGTGCGACTTCATCATCGCCGCCGACAACGCCAAATTCGGCCAGCCCGAGATCAAACTGGGCATCATTCCCGGCGCGGGCGGCACGCAGCGACTGCCCCGCGCGGTCGGCAAAAGCAAGGCGATGGACTTGGTGCTCACCGGCCGCATGATGGATGCGCAAGAGGCCGAGCGCGCCGGCCTGGTCAGCCGCGTCGTGCCGCTGGCCAGCCTGATGGAGGAAGCAATCGGCGCGGCGCTGCTCATATGCGGCTACGGCCGGATCGCCGTGATGGCGGCCAAGGAATCCGTCAACCGCGCGTTTGAATCGGGCTTGTCCGACGGCGTGATGTTCGAGCGCCGGCTGTTCCATGCCATGTTCGCCACGCAAGACCAAAAAGAAGGCATGGACGCGTTTGTGAACAAACGCAAGCCGCAGTTCACCCACAACTAAGCGCAGCGCCGCCCTGCGGCTGCACTAGGGCTGAGCGAGCAGCAATCCGATCTCGCCTGCCAAGGCCTGGAATTGCGCCGCATCCAGAGTCCGCTCGATCCGGCGCAGGCCTGCGGGCGCAGTCAATGTCCAGCGGCCTTGCAACGCTACGGCCTCGAAGATGGCCACGCGCTGGCCCTGCTGCAACCACTCCACTGTCAGCTCGGCAGCGGGCCAGGGCGAGAAATTCTCGGCCTGCAATGGTGCGATTTGCCACTCGCTTGCCGTCGGTTCCAATGCGCGCAAACCCACCAGCAACGGGCCGGCCTGCGCGCGTGATGCCAGGGCAGTACGGCCTTGCAAGGTAATGCGCAGTACCTGCCAAGAGGCAATCTCCAGCTTCGGCGGCGACTGCTGAGGCCTGGCAGCCGCCATCGGTGTGGGCGCAGACCGCAAAGGTGCGGCGGGTGCGGCGGCACTGTCGTACGTCAACGCGTTGGCTGCCGGTGCTGACGTCGCCTTGGCGCGGGATGCGCTATCGGCAGGGGCAGATTCCAGCGCCGCATGGGCCGGCGCTGGACGCGCAGGGGCGGGCACCGGGACTGACTGCGCCACAGTCTCTGGCGCTTCAGCGGCCGCAGGAGGCGCTGGGGCAACAGCACCTGCTGTTGCCGCCTGGCGGTTCTGGGTAGACGCTTTTTTCTTGGCGGGCTCTGTCTCCCTCAACGCTGGCAAGGCGGCGGGTTGCGGCACGATTTCAGGCGGGGTCAGGGCTGGTTTGATTGCTGCGGTGGGCCGCTCGGGCAGCGCGCCTGGAGGTTCCTGGCCCTGCCACAGCAAGGTAATGAAGCCGCCCAGCAACAGCGTGGCGAAAGCGGCCTTCCAGGGCGCGCCAGATCCTTCTGCAGGTGCAAGCCAGCGCCACCACCCGGCACGGCTGCCGGGTTCGGTCGGCGCGCCCGCTTGCGCCCTGTCTTGCGCAAGCGCTAGCCGCGCGCTGCGCAAGACAGCCTCGCGCGAGGCTGCCGCAGGCACCGCGTCCTGGTCGGGAGCGGACTGCAACGCGCGGGTAAAGCGCGCATCGCGCAGACCGATCGTGCCCTGATCAGGTTGTGCCTGCGCCGGGTTCATGGTTGGGCCTGCCTTTCGGGCAAGTAGGCCTGCATGCAAGCGCGCAGCTTTTGCAAGGCATAGCGCAGGCGGCTTTTGGCCGTTTCAAAATTCAGCCCCAGGCTTTGTGCCAGTTCTTCGACCGTAGCGCCGTCTTCATGGTGCAGCAAGAATGCCGCGCGTTGCGGGCTGGGCAGCGCGTCCAGGCACCGCAGCATTTGCTGGCCGGCAGCGCGCCAGTGCGCCGTGTCCTCACTGGAGGGGTGGCTCATGTCCAGCGCGGCTTGCAGCCAGTCCAGCGGGTCGCCCTCATCGCCGCCACTGCCATAGGCCACTTCACGGCCGCTCAAGCGCAGCCGGTCCATCGCCAGATTGTGGGCAATCGTGAAGGCCCAGGTTTTCCACGCCGCGCCCTGCGGCTGGAACTGCGCCCTGGCGGCAATGATGCGGACCCAGGTGTCCTGAAAAACTTCATCGGCTTGTGCCACCAGGGCGCTGCCCAGCAAACGCCGCACAAAACGAAACAGCGCGCCCTCGTGGCGTGCATACAGCGCATCAAACGCGGCGGCGTCACCTGCGGCATAGGCCAGCATCAACTGGTCGTCAGGCATCGAAGCCACAGGCTGGGATGGGGGCATGGAAAGATTTTCACACCACCTTGTACGGCGCTGGTCGTGGCCTGGGGTTAGCCACCACCAAATTATTCACCCCGTTTGGCCTAGCCAGCCGTGTCAGCTACACCACAACCCTGGAGGCTTTCCATGCAGAACCTTTCCCGCCCTGCCACCCATTTCACGTCCCCGCGTAGCCGCTTGGCGGCGCTGCTGGCAGCACACTTGCTTTTGTCAGCGTGCAGCGCCACAGCCCAGCCCGGCCTGCTGACCAGCCCCGCCATTTGGCCCGAACCCAAACCCGCGCATTGGCCACAGGCCCAAGCCGTCCAATGGCCTGCGGCTGCCCCTGCGCTGCAGGTGCCGAATTTTCAGGCCCCGTCCGCAGCGCATTGCGCCCGTCCGATTGCCACCCGCGAGCTGCCCGGCAGGCCGCTGCACAGCAACAGCCTGCCGGAGCGCGACGCCGAACTGCGCAAGCACGCCTGGCCCACCAGCCCCGCTGCAGCAAGGCCAGCTCCAGTACCCGCACCGGCAAGCGCCGCCGCAATGGCTGCACCCGAGGCGCTGGCGGACCTCTCGGCAAGCCCGGCGCCGGCTGCCCGCAGCAAAGCCGACGCCAGCGCGGAGCGGGCTGAACAAGCGGCCAGTGCCAAGCGGGAGCCAAGCCCGCAGGCGCTCAGTGCGCGCCCGCAGCAGCAGCCCCGCCTTGGCCCCGTGACCGCCGGCATGGTCGATGACAACGCCAACTTCAGCGAGTACCTGGCGTACCAAAGCCGCACAAACGTAGTGCACCGCCCGCGCGATGTCAGCGAGCGCTACTTGCTGGAAGTCAAAGACGCGCGCGGCCGCAGCGTGGCCGACGCCGAAGTCGCGGTGCAATCGGGCCAAGGCGCAGCGATGTGGGCGCGCACGGACACGGCGGGCCGGGTCTGGCTGCATCCGCGCGCGTTCGACCCCTCGGGCGCACCGCTGTACGACGTGACGGTGCGCAAAAATGGCCGCCAGGCCCAGGGCGTGCTGCAGCGCGGACAAAAAAGCGCGCTGGAAGTCAGGCTGCCCGCGCAGGTGGGTCAAACCGAAAAAGCCCGGCTGGATTTGGTGTTTCTGATCGACGCCACCGGCTCGATGGCCGATGAAATTGGCAAGCTCAAAGCCAGCTTGCGCAGCATTGCTGCCGAGGTGGCACGGTTGCCGAGCCAGCCCGACTTGTGCTTTGGTCTGGTGGCTTACCGCGACAAGGGCGACGCGTTTTTGCTGCGCAGCCATGATTTCACCAACGACCTTAGCGCCTTCCAGGGTGTGCTGAACGCCTTGCAAGCCGACAACGGCGGCGACTACCCCGAGGCCATGAACGAGGCGCTGCACGAGACTGTGCACAAGCTGAGCTGGCGCGGCAGCGGTACGACAAGGCTGGTCGTGCTGCTGGCCGACGCGCCGCCGCACCTGGACTACGGTAGCCCCTACTATGACGACGACATGCTGGCGGCGCTGGGCAAGGGCATCAAAATCTTCAGCGTCGGCGCCAGCGGGCTGGACAAGCAGGGCGAGTACATCCAGCGCCAGATCGCGCAATACACCGGCGGTCGCTTTGTATTTCTGACGTATGCGCAGGCGCACAACCCGGCCAGCGGGCCGGGCCGTGAGACGCTGCACGATGTCAACAATTATTCGGTGCAGACGCTGGACCGGCTGATCGTGCGGCTGGTCAGCGAAGAGCTGGCGCGGCTATAATTCGCGGCCTCGGTGGTATAGCTCAGTTGGTTAGAGCGCAGCATTCATAATGCTGATGTCGGTGGTTCAAGTCCACCTACCACCACCAAGTTTCCTGCTTTCATTTGCGCTCCTTTGCAGCCTCTGGACAAACACCATGAACCGCTGTGCTTGCCTTGTCTCCCGCCTCCTGATGGCCACCGCCGCTTTGGCGCTGTGGGCGCAAACAGCGCAGGCCCAAATCACCGCGCGGCCCTTCCCTGAGAAAGCGCTGCGCGGCACGCTGGTGGTGACCCAGCCGCCCGAAGTCACACTCAATGGCAAAGCCGCACGGCTGTCACCCGGCGCGCGCATCTACAACACGCAAAACCTGATTCAGCTCTCCGGCTCGCTGGTCGGCCAGGAACTGCTGGTGAACTACACCCGCGACAGCACCGGCAATGTGCACCTGGTGTGGGTGCTGACCGAGCTGGAAGCCCGGGAAGCACGGCGGCGATAGCCTTTTTCGGCCGTTTGTAGTGTTTTTAGCGGTTTTTCATGCCAAATTGGCCTGTAGCCAAGGTATTTACTGCCCAGAAAGCTATTAATAAATGAGCAAACTGGTCTTCATTAAAACCTTTGGTTGCCAGATGAATGTGTACGACTCGGACAAAATGGCCGACGTTTTGCACGCCGCGCAAGGCTACACGCCTACCGACGACCTCGCGCAGGCCGATTTGATCCTGTTCAACACCTGCTCGGTGCGCGAGAAAGCGCAGGAAAAAGTCTTCAGCGATCTCGGCCGCGTCCGCCAACTGAAGAAAAAAGGCGCGTTGATTGGCGTCGGCGGCTGTGTGGCCAGCCAGGAGGGTGCGGCCATCACCGTGCGTGCGCCGTATGTAGATGTGGTGTTTGGCCCGCAAACCCTGCACCGCCTGCCCCAGATGCTCACCGAGCGCGCGCGCACGCAGCGTCCGCAAGTGGACATCAGCTTCCCCGAAATCGAAAAGTTCGACCACCTGCCGCCGGCCAAAAACAACGGCGCCAGCGCGTTTGTGAGCATCATGGAAGGCTGCTCCAAATACTGCAGCTACTGCGTGGTGCCCTATACCCGCGGCGAAGAGGTCAGTCGCCCGTTTGAAGACGTGCTGACCGAAATCGCCGGGCTGGCGCTGCAAGGCGTGAAAGAAGTCAACCTGCTCGGGCAAAACGTCAACGCCTACCGGGGCCGCATGAGCGGCAACCCTGGCGCGGCGCATGCCAGCCATGAAATCGCCGACTTCGCCACGCTGATTGAATATGTGGCCGAGATTCCTGGCATCGCGCGCATCCGCTACACCACCAGCCACCCGAACGAATTCACGCAGGCGCTGGTGGATGTGTATGCCAAGGTGCCGCAACTGGTGAACCACTTGCACCTGCCAGTGCAGCACGGCAGCGACCGCATCCTGGCCGCCATGAAGCGCGGCTACACCGCCCTGCAATACAAAAGCACCGTGCGCAAACTGCGCGCCATTCGGCCCGAGCTGGTGCTCTCCAGCGACTTCATCATCGGCTTTCCGGGCGAGACCGAGCAGGATTTTGCGCAGTTGATGAAGCTGGTCGAAGACGTGGGTTTTGACACCTCCTTCAGCTTTATCTACAGCCCGCGCCCCGGCACGCCAGCCGCTAGCTTGCAAGATGACACGCCGCACGAGACCAAGCTGGCGCGGCTGCAGCACTTGCAAAGCACCATCGACCAAAACGTCGCCCGCATCAGCGCCAGCCGCCTACATACCGTGCAACAAGTGCTGATTGAAGGCCCGGCCCGCAAAACACCCAACGCCCTGTTTGGCCGCACTGAATGCAACCGCGCGGTGATGATCGACTGCCCGGATGCCGCCGAGGCCCAGCGCCTGACCGGTAGGCTGGTGCCCGTGCGCATTACCGAAGCGCCGCAGCGGGCGCTGCGCGGTGAAGTGGTGAGTGTGTAGCTCGCTCGCAATGGCTTAACGCGGCATCCCCGGCATCCCGCCCATGCCCTTCATGCCGCCCATGCGTTTCATCATTTTCATCAGGCCGCCGCCTTTCATCTTTTTCATCATGTCCTGCATTTGCTCAAACTCCTTGAGCATGCGGTTGACTTCTTGCACCTGCACGCCTGCACCTGCAGCAATGCGGCGCTTGCGGGTGGCTTTGATGATCTCGGGCTTGCGGCGCTCCAGCGGGGTCATGCTTTGAATCATGCCTTCCTTGCGGCGCATCTCTTTCTCGGCCCGGCCCAGGTCCGCACCCTGCGCTTTGGCGGCCATCTCGGT
>JBJXED010000115.1:0-7598 GCA_046155225.1 Burkholderiaceae bacterium | reverse complement strand
ACCAAGGGCGAGTGGGCAATGGCATAAGCAGCTTGGCGGCATTCGGCTTCGGTTTTGCCGCCTTCAATAGTGACGCTGATGAATTTTGTTGCGCCCTCACCGTCGCGCACGATGGCTTGGGCTAGCTGCACCGCTACATCTTTCATAGCCATGAGCAAGGCTTGGCCTTGCGGGCTGGCCAGCGAGGTGATGGGCGCATGGCCCGCCTTGTTGGTGGCAATCACCACGAAAGAATCGTTGGTGGAGGTGTCGCCGTCGATCGTGATGCAGTTAAACGAAACATCGGCCAGCGCGGTGGCCAGCTGCTGCATCACAGCTTGGCTGACGCAGGCGTCGGTAGCCATGTAGCCGAGCATGGTGGCCATATTGGGGCGGATCATGCCGGCGCCTTTGCTGATGCCGCTGATGCTGACTTTGATACCGTCAAGTTCAAGCTGCGCGCTGTAGGCTTTGGGCAAGGTGTCTGTTGTCATGATGGCCTGCGCCGCTTGCGCCCAGTGCGTTGCTTGCGCGTCGGCAATGGCGGCGGGCAGGGCCGCCGCAACACGCTCGACGGGCAGCACTTCCATGATGACGCCGGTGGAAAACGGCAGCACTTGCTCGGGCGCTAAGCCCAGCAGTTGCGCCAGGCTGGCACAGGTGCTGCGCGCGCGCGCCAAGCCGTCTTGCCCGGTGCCGGCATTGGCATTGCCAGTGTTGATGACCATTGCGCGAATGCCGTGGCTAGAGCTTTGAGCCAGCGCCAAATGCTCGCGGCAGACCTGCACCGGCGCGGCGCAAAAGCGGTTTTTGGTGAAGACACCGGCTACTGATGCGTCCGCGTCAATCAGTACCACCGTCAAATCCCGGCGGTTGGCTTTGCGGATGCCCGCCTCTGCCGTGCCGATGCGCAGGCCAGCAATGGGCAGCAATTGGTCGGCGGGGGTGATGGTGAGGTTGACGGCCACAGGGGTCTCCGGTTGGGGGCGTTTGAAACGCCGTTTGGGGGTCAAATGCAGTAAATTTAAAGTGTTTTAGGCCGCTAGCCAAGGTATATGCTGCCGGTAATGCTATCAATTTTGTTGCCACGGCAGGCCATGGAAACGCCAGCCGCCCAGCCTGCCGCGCTGGCCTGAGTCATCGGCGTCGCCTTCAAAGCCTTCCAGAATGTTGTAGGCGACCAGCCCCAGTTCGGTTGCCCGCTTGGCCGCGGCTATCGAACGCACGCCGCTGCGGCACAGCAGCAGTGCTTTTTTGCCGGCGGGTACCGCCGCTTGAATGCCAGCATCAAAGCCGGGGTTGGGCGTCATGCCGGGCCATTGCTTCCAGGCCAAAGCCACTGCGCCGGGCACAAAGCCGACCCAGTCACGCTCGGCGTCGCTGCGGATATCGACCAGCATCGCCTCGCCCGCCTGCCACCAGGCAAGGGCCTGCTGCGGCGTGACATCGCCCGCATAGCCGCTGGCAGGGTGAACTGTATGTGTCATGGGGGAATCAGCAGGAGCATTCATGGTGAAATGAATTTTTGCAGACTTTTCGCCGGCTGGCGCTCATGGCGTGGATGAATGTGCCGCCAAAGGCCATGATAAAGACAAGGGAGACACCCATGACAGACAAAGAAATCGCCCAACTGCTGGCGCCCTGGCAACCGCCGCTGCTTGGCAGCGCGGACAAAAACAAAGCCAAACCACTCAAACTGGCGGAGATGGACCCGGCAGCCAAACCGTTTTCCAGCGGCGACAAGCTGCGCGACAAAGCCGCTGTAGAGTCGCTGGCGGAGGAACTCGACGCGCTGCAAAACCTGTTTTATGCCGATCGACGCTTCAAGCTGCTGGTGGTCTTGCAGGGCACCGACACCGCAGGCAAAGACGGTACGGTGCGCGGCGTGTTTGGCCGCATGAGCCCGCTGGGCGTGCACACCGTTGCATGGAAAGCGCCTAGCGAAGACGAGCGCGCGCACGATTATTTGTGGCGCATCCACCAGCGGGTGCCGGCGGCGGGCGAGATTGTGGTCTTCAACCGCAGCCACTACGAAGACGTGTTGGTGCCGCCCGTCAGCGGCTGGATCACGCCCGCGCAAACCGCCCAGCGGCTGGCGCACATCAACGACTTTGAGCGCCTGCTGACCGACACCGGTACGGTGATTTTGAAGTTCATGCTGCACATCAGCTATGGCGAGCAACGCATTCGCCTGCAAGAGCGCATTGACGATCCCACCAAACACTGGAAATTTGCGCTGGGTGACCTCGACGTGCGCCAGCACTGGGACGCGTACCAGCGGGCCTATGAAACCCTGCTGAACGCGACCAGCACGCCCTGGGCACCGTGGACGGTGGTGCCCGCCGACTCCAAGACCCACCGCAACCTGATGATTGCCACCCTGGTGCGGGCCGCTTTGCAAAAAATGGCGCTGCGCTACCCGCCCGAAAACCCCGCATTGGCAGGTATTCGCATCGATTGACGTGGTTTTAAATGCCTTGCCTTGTGGGTACCACGTAGGCGATTTTTCACGATGTGATTAGCTTGGCTTGCTTGGTGAAAACCCTCTTAATCAAAGCTTGCCGCAAGGCAATGATATGAGGCTGTTTAATTATTCACGGAGACTTCTATGACCCCTCAAATCCCCGCTCAGCCCGCCACCAAGCGGCGCAGCCTGCTCAAAGGCGCGGCAGTTGCTGCAGGTGCTCTTTCTGCACCGATGGTGATGGCGCAAACACCTGCCACCACCATGCGCTTTCAAAGCACCTGGCCAACCAAAGACATCTTTCATGAGTACGCACAGGACTTTGCCAAAAAAGTCAACGACATGGCGGCTGGCAAGCTCAAGATTGAGGTGCTGCCCGCCGGTTCCGTGGTACCTGCATTCCAGTTGCTCGATGCGGTAGCCAAAGGCACACTCGACGGTGGCCATGGCGTGATTGCCTACCACTACGGCAAAAACTCGGCGCTGGCCTTGTGGGGCTCTGGCCCTGGCTACGGCATGGATGCCAACATGGTGCTGGCCTGGCACAACTATGGCGGCGGTAAGGCGCTGGTTGAGGAAATCTACAAAACCCTGAACCTGGATGTGCAGTCGTATTTGTACGGCCCCATGCCAACGCAGCCGCTGGGCTGGTTCAAGAAGCCGGTCGCCAAGGTCGAAGACATGAAGGGCCTGAAGTTCCGCACCGTGGGCCTGGCAGTGGACATCTTCACCGAAATGGGCACTGCGGTGAACCCCTTGCCTGGCGGCGAGATTGTGCCGGCGCTGGACCGCGGCCTAATTGACGCAGCCGAATTCAACAACGCGTCGTCTGACCGTTTGCTGGGCTTCCCCGATGTGGTGAAAAACTGCATGCTGCAAAGCTTTCACCAAAGCGGCGAGCAATTCGAGATTTTGTTCAATGGCCCGAAATACAAAGCGCTGCCAGCCGACCTCAAGGCCATCATCGACTACGCGGTGCAGGCTTCCAGCGCCGACATGAGCTGGAAAGCCATTGAGCGCAACTCGGCCGACTACCTGGAACTGAAGAAAGCAGGCGTCAAGTTCTACAAAACACCCGACGCTGTGCTGCGTGCGCAATTGGCAGCCTGGGACAAAACCATCGCCAAAAAGGCCTCTGAGAATCCACTGTTCCAAAAAGTGCTGGACTCGCAAAAAGCCTTCGCCCAGCGTGCAGGCCAATGGCAGTCGGACTACTCGGTCGATTTCAAAATGGCGTTCAACCACTATTTCGGCGCAGGCAAGAAAGCGTAAGTTGTTCGCCTGAATAACAGGGGCGCTAGCGTAGCGCCCCTGTTTTTTTGTCCGTCAAAATGTTGCGCAAGCGCGGAGTGTGAAATGCAAAATTTATTGTTGGCGGTGGACCGTTTGTCCACCTGGATTGGCAAGGCGGGTTCATGGACTGCCCTTGCATTGACGCTTTTGATCAGCGTCGAAGTGTTTTCGCGCTATGTCCTGAACAAGCCCCATTCCTGGGTGCTGGACGCCCAAATCATGTTGTACGGCGTGTTATTCATGACTGCCGGTGCTTACACCTTGAGCAAAAACGGCCATGTGCGCGGCGATGTGCTGTACGGCTTTTTCCGCCCGCGCACCCAGGCAACGATTGATCTCACCCTCTACATCCTGTTTTTTCTGCCCGGCATCGTCGCATTGACCTGGGCTGGCTGGAGCTTCGCGCAGGAATCGCTGGCTATCAATGAGCAAACCTTCAACGCCGACTCGTTGCCGCTTTATCCGTTTAAATTTGTTATTCCTCTATCTGGCGCAATGCTCTTGCTGCAGGGCTTGGTAGAAATCGTGCGCTGCGTGATGTGCCTGCAAAACGGGCAGTGGCCCGCGCGCGAGGGCGATGTGGAAGAAGTCGATGTCGAAAAACTCAAAGAAATGGTTCACGTCAAGGACGAGGACATTGCAGCGCTGGACCAACTGGCACCCATGAAAGGCAAACCAGTATGAAGATTCGCAAAGAACTCTGGTTCGGCTTTATTCTGATGGCGATCATCATCGCCGCAGCAGTCGGCATGTTGATTGCCGTGCCCAAAATAACCAATGGTCACATCGGCTTGCTGATGTTGTCTTTGGTGGTGGTGGCCATCATGCTGGGTTTCCCCACGGCCTTTACCCTGATGGGCATGGGCATGTTTTTCACCTGGATAGCTTATGAACAAAGCACCAGCAAAACGCTGGTCTTGATGGTGCAGTCGGCCTACAAGGTGATGTCCAATGATGTGCTGATATCGATTCCGCTCTTCGTCTTCATGGGCTACCTGGTCGAGCGCGCCAACCTGATTGAGAAGCTCTTTAAAAGCCTGCACCTGGCACTGGCCCGGGTACCGGGCTCACTGGCGGTGGCTACGCTGGTGACTTGCGCGGTGTTTGCCACCGCCACCGGCATTGTGGGTGCGGTGGTGACCTTGATGGGCTTGCTGGCCTTGCCGGCCATGCTGCGCGCGGGCTACAGCGTTCCGATGTCGGCGGGTGCCATTACCGCTGGTGGTTGCCTGGGTATTTTGATCCCGCCATCGGTGCTGCTGATTGTGTACGGTGCCACCGCCGGGGTGTCGGTGGTCAAGCTCTACGCGGGCGCATTTTTCCCCGGCATCATGCTGGCGAGCTTGTACATCGCCTATGTGATTATTCTGGCCAAAATCAAGCCCAGCATGGCCCCACCCTTGACCATGGCCGAGCGCTTTGTCCCGCTGCCGCCGCTGCTTGAGCGTGCCGGAGCCATGGGCGACAAGCTAGCGCTCCCCGGCTTGCTGGCCGCGCTCAAAGGCCGCAGCAACCACGGCGTAAGCGCGCCTTATTTGTTCAAACAATTGCTGCTGATCCTGCTCCCGGCGATCTTTTTTGCCGCAGTTGCGCTGACCAGTTACAACGCGGCTACCAAAGCGGATGTGGTGGAGGACGTCTCAAGCCTGCAATCATTTGGTGATGCGCCGGGTGCCGCACCCAGTGCCCCGGCAGCCGGTGGTTTGACGGAGCCCCCTGCATCAGGCCTGCAAGAGCCGCCTGCTGCGTCAGGCTTGAACGAGCCCCCTGGTGCCGAAAAAGCCGCTGAAAAAGCCGCTGTAACTGAACCCACCCTGCAGACCCAAACTACGCCGGCCAAAAGCGCAGTAACGGCTGAAAGCAAGCGGGTGCCTGCATCCAACAGCTTCTGGATAGGCTTGGGCGTGAGCGCGCTGGCGCTGGTGGCCTACTACGCCATCTTGAGCTTCACACGATTTGAAGTCTTCAAAATGCTGCTGGCCTCCTTGTTTCCGCTGCTGTTTTTGATTTTGGCGGTGCTTGGCTCGATAGTTTTGGGGCTGGCTACGCCTACCGAGGCGGCGGCCATGGGCGCTTTGGGCGGCTTGCTGCTGGCAGCCGCTTACCGAAGACTCAACTTCACCATGATCAAGGAGTCGGTATTCCTCACCGCCAAGACTTCAGCCATGGTGTGCTGGTTGTTTGTCGGCTCGGCAATCTTCTCGGCAGCTTTCGCGCTGCTGGGCGGGCAGGAACTGGTGGAGACCTGGGTGCTCAGCCTGAACCTCAGCAAAACACAGTTTTTGGTGCTCAGCCAAGTGATCATTTTTGTGCTGGGTTGGCCACTGGAGTGGACTGAGATCATTGTGATCTTCATGCCCATCTTTATTCCGCTGCTGGATAACTTTGGGGTCGACCCGCTGTTCTTCGGTTTGTTGGTGGCGCTGAATTTGCAAACCGCTTTCCTCAGCCCGCCAGTCGCCATGGCGGCGTTTTATTTGAAAGGGGTAGCACCCAAGCACGTGACGCTGAACCAGATATTCTCAGGCATGCTGCCCTTTATGGGCATTCAGGTGATCGCCATTATTTTGCTGTACCTGTTCCCTGGCATCGGCCTGTGGTTGCCAAGCGTGCTGTACAAATAGGCCTCTGGTTGAATCGTTTTAAAGGGGGCATGTGCCCCCTTTTTTCATGACGAGGCAATGTTGCGGGTTGACCAGCTAAAAAATCGTTACTATTGACGTTACGTAAACGTCAATTCAAACGCTGGTTTTTCACTGACCTGCTTGGAGTTCCTCATGACTGACCTGTCCGCCGAATTCAAGGCCTTGGCTAACTACCGCCCCACCCACAAGGTGCGTTTTGTCACCGCCGCCAGCCTGTTTGACGGGCACGACGCCGCGATCAACATCATGCGGCGCATTCTGCAAGGCATGGGTGCCGAAGTGATCCATCTCGGCCATAACCGAAGCGTTGATGAGGTGGTGACGGCTGCCCTGCAAGAGGATGTGCAGGGCATTGCCATCAGCAGCTACCAGGGCGGCCATGTGGAGTACTTCAAGTACATGGTGGACTTGCTGCGCGAGCGCGGCGGCGAACATATCCAGGTGTTTGGCGGCGGCGGCGGCGTGATTGTGGCGAGCGAGATTGCTGAGCTGCAGGCCTACGGCGTAACGCGAATCTATAGCCCGCAAGACGGCCAGCGCATGGGCCTGGCCGGCATGATTGGCGAGATGGTGATGCGCTGCGACCGCGACCTCACGGGCCACGCGCCGGCCAATTTGAGCGCGATTGAAGGTCACAGCGAAATCGCGTGGCGCGAGCTGGCCAAACTCATCAGCGCCCTGGAAAATTCAAAGCTAAAACCCGCTGTAGTGGAGGCTTTACGTTCGCATGCAGCTGCTAAATCTGTAGCGGTTTTAGGGATCACAGGCACTGGCGGCGCAGGCAAATCCTCGCTCACCGACGAACTGATCCGCCGCCTGCGGCTGGACCAAAACGACGCATTGCGCGTGGCGGTGATCTCGATTGACCCATCTCGCCGCAAGAGCGGTGGCGCGCTGCTGGGCGACCGCATCCGCATGAACGCCATCAGCCCTTGGGCTGGTGGCTCAAAGGTCTTCATGCGCAGTCTCGCCACGCGCGATTTCGGCTCTGAAATCAGCCAAGCCCTGCCCGATGTCATCGCCGCCTGCAAGTGCGCAGGCTTTGACGTGATCGTGGTCGAGACCTCGGGCATTGGCCAGGGCGATGCAGCCATCGTGCCGCTGGTCGATGTGCCGCTGTATGTGATGACGCCCGAATTCGGCGCGGCCAGCCAGCTAGAGAAGATCGACATGCTCGACTTTGCCGAGTTTGTGGCCATCAACAAATTCGACCGCAA
>JBJXED010000114.1:0-23459 GCA_046155225.1 Burkholderiaceae bacterium | reverse complement strand
TCTTGTGGCCATGCGCCTGCATCAGCCGCCTGAGCCGCCTCTCATGCCTGCTCCCGCTGCACTGGCGCCACCAGTCAACGTTACCCCGGCAGCCGGCGCGGATGACAGTGACGGCGAGTTTTGGTACACCACAGTGCAATCCTTGATAGCCAGCGAATCGATTCATGCGCTGGTGCGCGAGTTGGCCCTGCAGTCACAATTGGTTGCGCGTGATGTCAGCGATGGGGGCCACTGGATGCTGCGGGTCGAGCGCGAGTCGCTAAACCAGCCGAGCAGCCGTGACAGGCTTCAAGCAGCATTGGCCGCAGCGGGCCATGTCGTTGGCCTCATGGTCGAAGTAGGCCGCGTTACTGACAGCCCGGCACTGCGCCAGCGGGCGGCTTTGGACCAGCGCCAGCAGCAGGCCAAGGACATGATTGAATCGGATGCTTTTTATCAATCCCTCGTGCGCGAATGGGGTGCAAAAATTGTTCCCGGTACGCTAAAACCACTTTAAGGAAAACACCATGTTCAACAAAGGACAACTTGCCGGCCTCATGAAACAGGCGCAGGCCATGCAAGACAACCTGAAAAAAGCCCAGGAAGAACTGGCAGACATTGAAGTGACGGGCCAAGCCGGTTCGGGCCTGGTGCAAATTACGATGACCTGCAAGCACCAGGTCCGCCGCATAACCATTGCCCCCAGCCTGATGGCTGACGACAAAGACATGCTGGAAGATTTGGTGGCGGCCGCCTTCAACGATGCTGTGCGCTTGGCGGCAGAAACAGAAGCGCAAAAAATGGGTAGGATTTCGCAAGGCATGCCAGGGTTGCCCGGCGGCATGAAGTTGCCTTTCTGATACCTTGCGGGACAGACCAAGCGCTGCGCAAAGCGCCCGCTTGCTCTGTCCCCAACTGATTAATCTGCGTATTTATGCCCGGCACTGCGATCCTTGAAGCCCTCACACAGGCGCTGCGTCGCCTGCCGGGCGTGGGCATCAAGTCGGCCACACGCATGGCATTTCATTTGCTGCAGCACGACCGCAGCGGCGCGCAGATGCTGGCGCAGGCACTCTCGCAAGCCGTGGACCGAGTCCGCCACTGCGCGCAGTGCCATACCTTTACCGAGTCCGAGATTTGCGTCACCTGCTCGAATCCGCAGCGGGATGCGAGCAAACTTTGCGTGGTGGAGACCCCGGCCGACCAGTCTGCACTGGAGCGCACGGCGGCCTACCAGGGGCTGTACTTTGTGCTTATGGGCAAACTCAGCCCGCTCGACGGCATAGGCCCGCATGACATTGGTCTGCAAAAACTGTTTGCCCGCGCCACAGGCGGCGTAGTCCAAGAAGTGATCCTGGCGACCAATTTCACGGCGGAAGGTGAAGCCACGGCCCACGTGATCAGCGAAGCCCTCAAGGCACGCGGTTTGCATGTCACCCGTCTCGCACGCGGGGTGCCCGCCGGCAGCGAACTGGAATACGTGGATCTGGGCACGGTAGCCCACGCTTTGCTCGATCGGCGATAGGCCTGCCTAAAATAGCCCTCATTTTGAAATAGGCAGTCTCGGTTATTGATTTATGCTAACCCGCCCACGTCCAGTCAGCGGCTAGGCCTTGCCCGAAAATTTTCCACACCCATTGGCCACCGTGACCACCGTTGTATTCGCAGACTTGGTAGGCAGCACCGGCATATTTGAACGGCTGGGTGATGCCACCGCCTCTCATTTTTTGACCCAACTCACCGGGGCACTCAGTAAAGTCTTTGAGCAGCACAGCGGGCGGGTCGTCAAGGTGTTGGGTGATGGCCTGTTTGTGGTGTTTGAGGCAGAGTCCAGCGCGCTTGCGGCTTGCGTCGCGATTCAGACACGACTACAAACTACTCCAGTGCGCCCAGGCGGGAGCGGCAATCCGGTCCAAATGCAAATGGGGGTCGAGTCGGGTGAAGTGGTCGAGATTGATGGCGATTGCTACGGCGACGCGGTCAATAGCGCCGCAAGGTTGGCTGATTTGGCGAGTGCCGACCAGATTTTGACGACCCAACGGGTTCGCGACGCGCTGGCTCCTTTGCAGCGAGCCTCGCTTCGCAGCCTGGGGCCGATGTACTTGCGAGGCAAATCGGATGCCACTGAAGTGTTTCGGGTGGAGTGGCAAACCGATCGCGATGCAGACGCCACCATCATGGGAACGTCCCTGCACAAGGCCCAAAAAGAGCAAGGACTCGAGTTATCCGCTCTTGGGAAAACGCTGCGTTTGGAGCCGCGCGGAGAGCGTTTGACCTTGGGCCGCGCCACCACGGCCTCGCTGTCGATCAACGACTCGCGCGTATCGCGGGTACATGCGGTACTGGACTGGCGTGGTAGCCAGTTTGTACTGGCCGATGTGTCCAGTTTTGGGACCTGGGTGTACATGGGCAATCAAAGTGAGCCTGTGGTGCTCAGGCGCACCGAATGCTACTTGGTTGGCTTGGGCCAGATTGTGCTTGGTTGTGAACGCGATGCAGAGGCGGCGCCGCTGATCGATTTTCGTGTTGCGTCCTGAGCGCTCTTTTCTTTTGTAAAACCCGTTATGTCCTCACTGCTCTTGCACATTGAAGGTCCGGGCTACAACGGCAACCGCATGCTGGCTGATGGCAGCCCGGAAATGGTACTGGGCCGAGATACGGACTGCCATGTGCCCTTGCCAGACCCTGGCAAAACTATTTCGCGCAGACACCTCGCTGTCTGGAATGAAGGTGGTGTGCTGCGGTTTCGGGTGCTGTCGGTGGTCAATGGTGTGGATTTGCCGGGTGGGGAGATCCCTCCCGGTGCGCAAGCTGTGTTGCCTGCAGGCCAGCATTTGCGTCTCGGTGCTTATTTGATTCATATTGCGCAAGTGGAGCAAACTCCAGCCGCCGAGTCCGGGGACGATCCGTGGTCGGTTTTTGCTGACAGCACAGCGGTAGAAACGCCGCTGTCGGTGCGTGTGCCTACCGCCCGCCTGCAGCCCGCCGTGCAAGGAGACGATGACCCCTTTGGTGACTCTGTTTTTGAACCCGAGCACCCCCTGCAGGCCACCTACGGCCAGGGCCCATTGCTGCAGTCAGCACCGCAGACGGTGATGTCGGGCGAAATGACCCATTTCTACCAAGGTCTGGGCTTGGATGCGGCTCAATTGGGCAAGCTCAGCCCGGGTGAGTTGCAGGCTGCGGGGGCGGTGGTACGCCGCACAGTGGAGGGTTTGCTGGCCTTGCATGCTGCCAAAACCGGCTTGCGCCGCGAACTCAAAACCGAAGAGCACACCATGATGGCGACGTCTCGCCCCACCAACCCTTTGCATACCGACTGGCCATTGGCCACCAAACTGCAATACCTGCTGGCTGGGCGCGGCTATGGTGCTGGGTATCTCAGCCCCGAAGCCGCACTTGAAGAAAGCTTGGCCGACCTTCGCATTCATGACCTGGCGATGGCCGCCGCTTCCCGCGCCATGGTGGAAGGTGTGCTGCGTGAGTTTGAGCCCAATGCCCTGAGAGAAAAACTCCTCAGTGGCCGCGCCTCATTGGGATTTTTGGACCATGCCCGGCTCTGGGATTTGTTCGCCAAGCACTACCACAAGAAGGGCCGCAGCATGAGCGACTGGCTGCGCCAGTTGGCCGACCGTTATTTCACCAGCGCCTACGTCCGCGAAACCCAGCGTATCAAGCGCGAAAGCGCCAAGCCGCCGCATAGCGCAGGCTAGAATCAAAAAATCTTTTTTTAAGCGCGCCGCACTCGTGAGTCCCAAAAAACTAGGCCGTTACGACCTCTTGCGTGTGCTGGGCAAAGGTGCCATGGGCGTGGTCTATGAGGGCCGCGATCCCAATCTTGACCGGCGCGTAGCCATTAAAACGGTCAAGGTTGAAAACCTGTCCGAAGCGGCGGCGGCCGAATATGAAGCCCGTTTTCGCACCGAAGCGCGATCTGCAGCCCGGTTGCAGCATCCCAATATCGTCAGTGTGTACGACTCTGACCGCGATGGTGATACCGCCTTTCTGGTGATGGAGTATGTCCAGGGCGATGACCTCAAACACCACCTGGACAGCGGCGTGCGCTATTCGCTGGAGCAATCGCTCAAAATGGTGCGTGACCTGCTTTCGGCGCTGGACTATGCGCACAAGCAAAACATCGTGCACCGCGACGTCAAGCCCGCCAACTTGATGATCGAGCCGGGCGGCCGCGTCAAGCTGACCGACTTTGGCGTGGCCCGCATCCAGGACTCGGGGGACGTCACCCGCACGCAGGGCGGCATGGTTGGCACACTGAAATACATGTCGCCCGAGCAAGTCCAAGGCCAGCCGATTGACTCGAGGGCCGACTTGTTTTCTGTCGGCGTGGTGCTTTACCAATTGCTCACGGACAAACGGCCGTTTGACGGAGACAACGACTTCTCCATCATTCACCAAATTATTGGCCACCATCCGCCAGCCCCCAGCGGATTTAACGCCGGCTTGCCCGCCGCGATTGACGCCGTGGTCGCCCGTGCCCTGGCCAAAGATCGAAACCAACGCTTTGCCACTGGCCGCGATTTTGCGGTGGCACTTCAGTCAGCGACACGCCGGGCGTCTGATTCCACCGTGGTGCCGCCCACCGACCCTTTCAAACGTTCCGCCGGGCCGACCCAGGGCAGTATCGCGGGGGGCAGCAACATGGGTGTTGGCAACAGCACCAACACGAACACCAACACCAACACCAATACAAATACCAACACCTCGGCGACCGTGACGCAAGAGGTGGAGCTGGTCTATTGGAAAGACATCAAGGACTCGACCGACCCCGAGGAACTGGAAGGATTTCTGGCGAAGTTTCCGTCAGGGATTTATGCCGATTTGGCGCAACGCCGATTGAAGAGACTGGTTGCCGGGGGCGACCCTTCCACTGTGGGTTTGCCCGCTGGATCGAATGTGCCCGCAGATGCGCAAGATTTTGAAGCCACGCGCTTGCGCAGCGACAGCTCATTGCCGACGAAGACCCTGCCCTTGCTCCGGCCAGCGGACATTGGGGCCCCAAGCCTGATGCCAGCAAATACGGTTGCGCCAGCGGTGGCTGCTGCGCTCCCAGTGGTCCCGGCTGCCTTGGCGACGCCCGCGCCTGCTCCATTAGCGCCCGTGGTCACGCCCATGCCGCCCCGTGTCGTACCGACTGTTGCGCCTGCTTCTGCGGGGCAAGCCCCTGCCAAACCTGCGCCCAATCTGCCCCCGCCCCCAACGCCAACGCCGACGCCAACGCCAACGCCAACGCCAACGCCAACGCCAACGCCAACGCCTGCGCCTAAAACTGCTGCGCTGACAACGCCAGCGGCAGCTGCTCCAGGATCCGCCGCAGAGTCCAAGAGCAAAAAGAGCAGCGCATCAGGGTCGCAAAAAAAATCTTCAGCGCCTGGCGCTGCCGCTGCACCTGAGACAGGCGTTAAAACCCCGGTGGCTGGCAGTAAAAAAGGGCTGTGGATCGGCTTGGGCGGCTTGGCAGTGGTGGGCGCTGCATTTTTCGCACTGCGGGGCAGTCCGCCGCCGCCTGCAGCACCCGTCGCGCCCTTACCTGTGGCGGCACCCGTGGTCGCTGAACCCGCACCAGCGGCCAGTGCAAGCAGCGCAGCGGAGACCGCTTCTGCGGCCACAGGCACCGCCACGGCTGCATTACCCGTGGCCAGTGCCGCGTCGCAAACCAGATTGCCTGCGTCTGCCGCCCGCTTGGGCGCGTCCCGCGCGCTGCGGCCCGCCAGCCTGCCAGGCTCCAAAGCGGCTGCGCCTACGGCCGTGGTGCCATTTACGGATTCCGCGCCTGCTCCTGTGGTCGTTCCGTCAGCCCCTGTGAGTGTCCCGACCCCTGCGCCTGCACCTACCAACCCGCGTGCGGCGTGTGAATCCAAAGTCTTTATTGCGTTCCAGTTGTGCCTGAACGAGCAGTGCGAATTGCCGCGTTTTCGCGGCCATCCGGTATGCGTCGAGCGGCGCCAGCAGGAACGAGAGCGCAGGGAAAGAGACTTGGAGCGCTGAGAAATCCGGTCAGTCAATGTCGATGCAATGGACTGAAAAAATGCCCCGTTGGCGCTGGGCAAAATAGCGCTGCAAAGTCTCGCGCACCGTCTTGAAGGCAATCTCGTCCCACGGGATGTCGCACTCGTCAAACAAGCGCGCTTCGATCGTCTCAAAGCCTGGCGCAAAGCGCGCACTCAGCAGTTTGGCGCGGTAGAAAAAGTGCACTTGGTTGACACGCGGGACGTTGATGACTGAGAACAAGTCTTGCAATTCAAACTCGGCTCCCGCCTCTTCAATGGTTTCGCGAGCAGCGCCTTGCGAAGTGGTCTCACCCAGCTCCATGAAACCTGCCGGCAGCGTCCATTTGCCCCAGCGCGGCTCGATATTGCGTTTGCACAGCAAAACCTGATCCCCCCAGACCGGTAGGCTGCCGACCACATTCAGCGGGTTTTCGTAATGCACCGTGCCGCAAGCTGGGCAGACGGCGCGGATTTTCTCGTCGCCGTCGTCGGGCAGGCGGTAGTCGACGGCTGTGCCGCAGTTTTTGCAGAACTTGATGGCGCTGGCGAATGCTGCGGGCATGGGTAGACGTGTATGGCGCTAAGCTACCGACACCACAGTGACGTTCAGCACATCCAAGCCAGTAATGCGCGCCTGCATCGCATCGCCCACCACGACCGGGCCAACGCCTGCGGGCGTGCCGGTGTAGATCAAGTCACCGCAGTGCAATTCCCACGCGGTTGAAATATGCGCAATCGTCTCGGCGATGTTCCAGATCAGTTGCGAGACCTGGCTGCTTTGTTGGGTCACGCCATTCACATCAAGCGCGATATGTGCTGCCGCCATGTCGCCCGCTTCGCCCGCAGGGACGATAGGGCCGATCGGCGCGCTGTGGTCAAAGCCTTTGCCAATGTCCCAGGGCCGGCCTTGCTTCTTCATGTCGGTTTGCAGGTCGCGGCGCGTCATGTCCAGACCCACGGCATAGCCAAACACATGCGGCATCGCCGACGCCACCGGGATGTTTTTTCCGCCTTGGCCGATCGCCACCACCAGTTCCACCTCATGGTGCAAATTCGTGGTCAGGCTGGGGTAGGGCAGATGGCCGGTGGCACCGGCGTCCACCACCAGCAGCGCGTCGGTGGGTTTGAAAAAGAAAAACGGCGGCTCGCGCCCGCTGTGGCCCATTTCCTTGGCATGTTCCTCGTAGTTGCGGCCCACGCAGTAGATGCGGCGCACCGCGAAACGCTCTGTGCGACCGCGCACTGGCACGGTAGTGGTTGCTGGGGGCGGGAAAATATAGTGGCTCATGCACAGTCCTGGTCAAGTAATCGTTCTTCGCGGTGGATGCCCAGGGCTTGCTGCGCGGGGCGGTCACTGAAGCTGAACAGTACGCAGCCGCTGGTCGATTGCAGCCGCAGCGTGTGCCAAGAAGGCACCACGAAATGGTCGCGCGGCGCAAAGGCAATTCGCGTCTGCTGGCCGTTGTGTTCGAGCAAGGCCAGCCCGGCACCTTCGGCCACACTGAAAACGCAGCCGTCGGTTTGCCGGGTGGGCCTGCCGACAAAACCTGCGGGCAGGCGCTGCAAAAAAGTGGCCATGGTCGGCATTGGCGAGCCGCCTGTCAGCGGATTGATATAGCGCAGTTTGTGGCCGTCCCAGGCGTCTGGCGGCTCGCTCTGCTCAAGTGTGTGCAACGCTTCGCGACTGCGCGCATAGGGATAGATGAATAGGGGCGAAGTGGCGGCAAACGGCGCCGTCCCGCGCACGGGTGCCATGTTGTGGCTGTAGCGTGCCAGGCTGCTGCCTTCGGCGCGTGTCACAGGCTGAATTTGCTGCGCATGGTTCTGCGCAAACCCGGCATCAAAAAACCGCAGCATCGGGATGTCGAGTCCGTCGAGCCAGACCACGCCTTCGGCAGGGGCGTCGTCAGCGCAGCCGTGGTCGTGAAAAGTCCAGCTCGGCGTGATGATGAAGTCGCCCTCATGCATGGCTGTGCGCTCGCCATCCACAGCGGTGTATGCCCCGCGGCCTTCCACTACAAAGCGCAACGCACTTTGGGCGTGGCGGTGGCTGGGCGCGACCTCGCCGGGCAAAATCAATTGCAATCCCGCGTAGAGCGACAGCGTGATGCACGACTGGCCCCGCAGTGCCGGGTTTTCCAGAATCAGCACGCGGCGCACGGCTTCTTCGGCGCTGATGACCTGGCCCGAGCGCGTCAAGTAGGGCCGCACTTCGGCGTACGGCCAATGCGCGGCCGCGCAGGGCGTGACGGGCTGCGGCGGTACCAGCGCATGCAACACCTCCCACAGTGGCGTCAAGTGGTGGCCTGACATGTCGCGGTAGAGCTGCTCGCGTGGCCCTGGAGCCGCGTCTCGGGCATTCATGGGCGCGCCTCAAGCCATCAAATTGAAATGTTCCACCACCGGCGGCGCCGCAAAAAACGGCCCGACCAGCGCGCGCCAGGCGGTGAATGCCGCCGAGCCGCGAAACTTCACCGTGTGGTCTTCCAGCGTCTGCCACCGAATTTGCAGCAAGTAGCGCTCGGGCGACTCAATGCCGTGGGCAACAGTGTGGCTGAGGTAGCCCTCGGATGGCGCTATCACACTGCGGATACCTTGCGCCAGTGCGGCCTCAAAGGCAGCTTGCTGGCCGGGCTGGATACGAATGTCGGCAAGCTCAAGAATCATGGTGTCTCCGGTTGCAGGGAATGGGCATTGCTGTCAATGATGCCAGCCAACAGTTTATGCTGCACCCATGCCTGCTGCTTGCCCACCGGATTGGATCGTCCCCGACTGGCCTGTACCCAGCTGCATAAAAGCCGTGTTCACCACGCGCCAGGGCGGCGCATCGGCTGCGCCGTGGGACAGCCTGAACCTGGGCCTGCGCGTCGGTGACGATGCGGCGCATGTCGCTGCCAATCGCCAGCGCGTGCAGCAGGCGCTGGGGGTGCCTGCCGTGTACATGCACCAGGTGCACGGCACGGCGGTGCAAGTGCACGCACTGGCGGATGCCGCGACCAGGCCCCTGGCCACTGCCGACGCCTGCATCACGCGCATGGGCGGCCTGGCCTGCGCCATTCAAGTGGCCGATTGCCTACCGGTGTTGCTTGCGGATGCGACAGGCCAGTGGGTGGCCGCAGCGCATGCCGGATGGCGCGGGCTGGCAGGCGTAGAAATGCTTAATCCGGGAATGGCCAGTGCGGGCGGGGCGGGTGGCAAAAGGGTTGGCAAAGGGGCTGAAAAGCTTGGAAAAGGCGTTTTAGAGCAACTTTTTATATCAATTCAGGCTCTAGCCAAGGTGGATTATGTCGGTGAAGCTACAAATATCGTAGCGTGGTTGGGACCTTGCATTGGACCGCAGGCATTTGAAGTCGGGCCTGAAGTCAAGCAAGCGTTTGAAGTTGACAACCCGCAAGCCGGGCGGCACTTCCGGCCGTTGCAGCCGGGCAGCAGCCAGTTTATGGCCGACTTGGCAGGCCTGGCGCGCCAGCGTCTGGAGGCGCTGGGCGTGCACCAGGTCTACGGCAATGACGGCAGCTCTGCGTGGTGCACTTATAGCAACCCGTCACGGTTTTTCTCGCACCGGCGCGACGGCGTTCGCCTCGGGGCCAGTGGCCGCCACGGGGCTTTCATCTGGTGTGACTGAGTCGCCTGTTTGCGTGGCTGCAGCCTGCGCCTGCTGATGGTGAATATCGCCAGCCTGCGCCTGCCGAGTGTCAATATCGCCAGCCTGCGCCTGCCGAGTGTCAATATCGCCACCGTTCATCTGCCGAGTGGCCATCTCAGCTGCTTCGCGCCGCCGAATCGCCTGGCGCCGCGCCGGCGCGCCCATCAGATACGCCACCAGCGCAGCGGGCAGCACGCCGTAGCACACCACCGTGACCAAAGCGCCCAGCAGCGTACCCGCCGGGCTGGTGGCTTCGGCCACGCCCATCATCAACGCGACATAGAGCCAGCCTATAAGCACCAAATACATGAGAAATCTTTCTGATCAGGCGGGTTACGAACTGCACCAGGGCTTGTCATTGCTGGCAAAGCCAAACCTGAGATACTTAAAACAAACATCACCCCAACCCCAAGGAGACAAGGTGAACACCCCATCCCAAACGAATTCCGCTGCCCGCCTGGGGCCGGGCGGCATGCCCGATTTTGCGTCAATGTGGGGGCCGTTTGCGCAGCAGTTCCAGCAAGCCCTGCAGGGCGGCGGGGTCCAGGCTGCGGCTGGCATTGCGGGCAGTAGCTTGCCAGCGCTGGCGTTTGATGCGGCAAAACTGGAGCAGTTGCAACAAACCTATCTGGAGCAAGCCACGGCGCTGTGGAACCAGGGCTTGCAGGCCAACCCGGTATTGCAGGACAAGCGTTTTGCCACCCCCGCCTGGAGCCACAACCCGGTCTCGGCTTTTTCCGCTGCGCTCTACAGCCTCAATTCCAGCACCCTGATGGGCTTGGCCGACGCCTTGCAGGCCGACGAGAAAACCCGTGGCCGCATCCGCTTTGCCACCGAGCAAATGCTCGCTGCCACCGCGCCCAGCAACTACATGGCGCTGAACGCCGAGGCGCAGGAAAAAGCCATTGCCAGCAAGGGCGAGAGCATTGCCAAGGGCTTGAAAAACCTGCTCCACGATCTGCGCCAGGGACATGTCAGCCAGACCGACGAGGCACAGTTCGAGGTGGGAAAAAACGTCGCCACCACCGAGGGTGCCGTGGTGTTTGAGAATGCGCTGTTTCAGCTCATTGAATACAAACCGATTGCCGATGCCGATACCGCAGCGCTGCCCGCCAAAACCAGCCCGCGCGGCAAAACAGCCAGTGGTGCGCAAGTGTTCGAGCGTCCGTTTTTGTTCGTGCCGCCGTGCATCAACAAGTTCTACATCCTCGATTTGCAGCCCGAGAATTCGCTTATTCGCCATGTGGTTCTCCAAGGCCACCGCACCTTCGTGGTGAGCTGGCGCAATGTTGATGAGTCGATGGCCAAAACCACCTGGGACGAGTACATCCAGGACGCCGCGATCAAAGCCATCGACGTCATACGCGAAATCACAGGCGCGGAAAAAATCAACGCCCTGGGCTTTTGCGTCGGCGGCACGATTTTGTCCACCGCGCTGGCGGTGCTGGCCGCGCGCGGGCAGGGCGGGCCCAAGTCCCCGGTGGCGAGCCTGACGCTGCTAACCACCTTGCTTGACTTCAGCGACACGGGTGTGCTCGATTTGTTCATCGACGAGGGCTTTGTCAAGCTGCGCGAGATGCAAATGGGCAAGGGCGGATTGCTCAAAGGCCAGGAGCTGGCGACCACGTTCAGTTTTTTGCGGCCCAACGACCTGGTGTGGAATTACGTGGTCGGCAACTACCTCAAGGGCGAGACGCCGCCGCCGTTTGACTTGCTCTACTGGAACAGCGACGCCACCAACCTGCCCGGCCCCATGTATTGCTGGTACCTGCGCCACACCTACCATGAAAATTCGCTCTGCCAGCCGGGCATGGCGCGGGTTTGCGGCGAGAAAATTGATTTGTTCAAAATCAATTTGCCCACCTATGTGTATGGCTCGCGCGATGACCACATCGTGCCGGTGGGCGGGGCCTATGCCAACACGCAGCATCTGGCGGGCCCGATTCGTTTTGTGATGGGCGCGTCGGGCCACATTGCCGGCGTCATCAATCCGCCGGCCAAGAAAAAACGCTCGCACTGGTTGCGTGAGCAGTTACCTGCGCAAGGTTTTCCCGCTTCGCTTGACCAATGGCTCAGTGGTGCTACCGAGCACCCAGGCAGCTGGTGGACCGACTGGACGGCCTGGCTTGCGGGACATGGCGGCGAAAAAATCGCCGCACCCAAGGACTACGGCAGTGCGAAGTACAAGGCGATTGAGCCTGCACCTGGCCGCTATGTCAAAGCCAAGTCTGATTGATTCAATTGATTTATTTTTTAAACCACTAGCCCACTGGAGACAAACACCATGCAAGACATCGTCATCGTCAGCGCTGCCCGCACCGCCGTCGGCAAATTCGGCGGCACGCTCGCCAAAATGCCCGCGCCCGAACTGGGTGCCATCGCCATCAAGGAAGTGCTGGCCCGCAGCGGCCTATCTGCCGACATGGTTGGCGAAGTCATCATGGGCCAGGTGCTCGCCGCCGGTTCGGGCCAAAACCCGGCGCGCCAAAGCGTCATCAAAAGCGGCTTGCCGCAAGCCGTGCCTGGCCTGACCATCAATGCCGTCTGCGGCTCGGGCCTCAAAGCCGTAATGCTTGCCGCGCAAGCCGTTGCCTGGGGCGACAGCGACATCGTGATCGCGGGCGGTCAGGAAAACATGAGCGCCGCGCCGCATGTGCTGCTGGGCTCGCGTGACGGCATGCGCATGGGCGACTGGAAAATGGTTGACAGCATGATTGTTGACGGCCTCTTCGATGTGTACAACCAGTACCACATGGGCATCACGGCGGAGAACGTTGCCAAGCAGTACAGCATCAGCCGCGACGCGCAGGACGCACTGGCGCTGGCCAGCCAGCAAAAAGCTGCTGCAGCGCAAGCGGCAGGCCGCTTCAAGGACGAAATTGTGCCGGTCAGCATTGCCCAGAAAAAAGGCGACCCGATTGTTTTTTCCGAAGACGAATTCATCAACAAAAAAACCAGTGCCGAAGCCTTGGCGGGCCTGCGCCCGGCCTTCGACAAAGCGGGCAGCGTCACCGCTGGCAATGCCTCGGGCATCAACGACGGCGCGGCGGCCGTGATGGTGATGAGCGCGGCCAAGGCCGCCTCGCTGGGCCTGAAGCCGCTCGCGCGCATTGCCAGCTTTGCCACCAGCGGGCTCGACCCAGCCACCATGGGCATGGGCCCGGTGCCTGCATCGACCAAGGCACTGGCCCGTGCCGGCTGGAAGCCGCAAGACCTGGACTTGCTGGAAATCAACGAAGCCTTTGCCGCGCAAGCCTGCGCAGTGAACAACGAAATGGGCTGGGACGTTAGCAAAGTCAATGTGAACGGCGGCGCGATTGCCATTGGTCATCCGATTGGCGCGTCCGGTTGCCGCATCCTGGTGACGCTGATTCACGAAATGATCAAACGCGATGCGAAGAAAGGCATCGCCAGCTTGTGTATCGGCGGCGGCATGGGGGTTGCCCTGACGTTAGAACGCTGATTTGCCGTTAACCTCAAAACCATAAATAACAGGAGCCAACATGAATCAAAAAGTAGCGTACGTCACCGGCGGTATGGGCGGCATCGGCACCGCCATCTGCCAGCGACTGCACAAAGACGGTTTTACCGTGGTGGCGGGCTGCGGCCCCACCCGCGACTTCAACAAATGGCTGGACGAGCAAAAAGCCCTGGGCTACAGCTTTCATGCGTCCGTCGGCAATGTGGGCGACTGGGACTCCACCGTCGAGGCGTTTGGCAAAGTCAAGGCTGAACTCGGCCCGGTGAGTGTGCTGGTCAACAACGCCGGCATCACGCGCGACGGCCAGTTCCGCAAAATGGCCAAGGCCGACTGGGACGCGGTGATCTCCACCAACCTCGACAGCATGTTCAACGTCACCAAACAAGTGATTGAAAACATGATCGAGGCGGGCTGGGGCCGCATCGTCAATATCAGCTCGGTGAACGGGCAAAAAGGCCAGTTTGGCCAGGTCAACTACTCCACCGCCAAGGCCGGCCTGCACGGCTTCACCATGGCGCTGGCGCAAGAAGTGGCGGCCAAGGGCGTCACGGTCAACACCGTCAGCCCCGGCTACATTGGCACCGACATGGTCCGCGCCATCCGCCCCGACGTGCTGGAGAAAATTGTCTCCGGTGTGCCAGCCAAGCGGCTCGGCACTCCGGAAGAGATCGCTTCGATCATTTCCTGGATTTCGTCCGAAGAGGGCGGCTACGCCACGGGCGCCGACTTCTCGCTCAACGGCGGTTTGCACATGGGCTAAGCCTGGCCTGCCAGAAACCGCCGCAACAGCTGTTTTTCGGCTTTTGCGGCGCTTTTTATAACTAAATCGTGCTCTAGCCAAGGTATTTACTGCCGCCAATGCTATGTTTTTTGAATTTCTCAAATTTCTCGCAACATGATCGAACCCAGCCTGCAATTCGCCCCCTGCGCACCGCAATCGGGTGCCCCCCGGCGGCTGGCCTATTGGCAATGGGGCGACGCCCAGGCCGCGCATGCGGTGGTGTGTGTGCACGGCCTGACGCGTCAGGGCCGGGACTTTGATGTGCTGGCCCAGGTGCTGTGCACGCAGGCACCGCAGCCGGTTCGCGTCGTCTGTGTCGATGTGGCGGGCCGTGGCCAGAGCGATTGGCTGGTCGACCCCACGGGCTACCAAATCCCCACCTATGTAGCCGACCTGCTGGGCCTGGTGCAGCATTTGCATGCGCAGGCACCGCTGGCCACGCTCGACTGGGTCGGCACCAGCATGGGCGGGCTGATCGGCATCGGTCTGTGCGGCTCGCCGCTGCCGGTGCCGGATGTGCTGCCGCTGCCCGTGCGCCGCCTGGTGCTCAACGACGTCGGGCCGCGCATCGAATGGGCGTCGCTGCAGCGGATTGCACAGTACGTTGGTCGCACCGGGACATTTGCCAGCGTTCAGCAGGCGGCCGATGCGATGTGGCCAATCTCTACCGGCTTTGGCCCGCACACCCCGGCGCAGTGGCTGGCGCTGTCGCAGCACATGGTCAAACCGCTGGCCGGGCAAGCGGGCATGCTGACGCTGCACTACGACCCCGCTATCGGTGAGCCGTTTCGCAGCGCGACACCCGAGTCGACGCAGGCCAGTGAGGCCGCACTCTGGGCCTTGTACGACGCCATCACGGCGCAGACCTTGCTGCTGCGCGGGGCCGAGTCGGATTTGCTGTCAGCCCAGACCGCGCGCGAGATGGGTCAGCGCGGCCCCTGCGCCCGTCTGGTGGAGTTTGCCGGGGTGGGACATGCGCCGACCTTGGTGGCGCAGGGCCAGTCGCAAGCCGTGGCCGATTTTTTATTCGCCGCGCCACAATAGCCGGGATGCAAGCGTCAGCTTCGACCCTTATTTCCCCGCTTGAATCGCCCCCTGGCACGGGCACTCATCTGGTTCAGCAGGCCAGGGCGTTTGCCCAGCCGCTGATTGCCGCCGAGCAACTGCCCACCGGCGAAAACACCCTCGCCCACGCCGACGCGCTGGTACAACTGCTGGCCGACATGGGCGGTGCCAGTGACTTGCAGGCCGCGTGCTACCTGGCGTACGCCGGCGAACATTTGCAGCGCCCGCTGGAAGTGCTCACCAAGCTCTACGGAGCCCCGCTGGCGGCGCTCGCGCATGAGACCTTGCAGCTTGTGCAACTTCAGCGACAAACGCGCCAGCATGCGGGTAAAAAAAACGAAAGCAGCCTAGCCGGAAATCCCCAGGGCACCGCGCAAGCCGAGACGGTGCGCAAGATGCTGCTCGCGTTCTCGCGCGACTTGCGGGTGGTCATGCTGTACCTGGCCTCGCGCGTGCAAACGCTGCGCTACTTTGCCGCTGCCAAAAAGACCGCCCCGCCTGAAGTCGCACACGAGTGCCTGCAGGTGCTGGCGCCGCTGGCCAACCGCCTGGGCATCTGGCAGATCAAATGGGAGCTGGAAGACCTGGCGTTTCGCTTTCTGGAGCCCGAGCACTACCGCCAGATTGCCGCGTTGCTTGATGAAAAGCGCGGCGAGCGTGAGGCGCACGTGGAGCAATTGCGACGCAATTTGGAGCTGGAGCTCAAAACCCAGGGCATCGCCGCTGCGGTGACCGGCAGGCCCAAGCACATCTACAGCATTGCCCGCAAGATGCGCGGCAAGTCCCTCGGCTTTGCGCAGGTGCTGGACATTCTGGGCCTGCGCGTGGTGGTGCAGGACGTGCCGGCCTGCTATGCGGTGCTGGCCTGGGTGCACGCGCAATTTGTACCCGTGGCGCACGAGTTTGACGACTACATTGCCAAACCCAAAGCCAACGGCTACCAGTCACTGCACACCGTGGTGCGCGAGAAAGCAGACACAGCCACCGGCCATGGCAAAGCCGTTGAAATTCAGATCCGCACCCAGGCCATGCACGACCGTGCCGAATACGGCGTGGCTGCGCACTGGGCTTACAAAGAGGCGGGAATCAAGGGCTATGCCGGCACCAGCGCCGTCGGTGCGCACGATGCGCGCATGGCGGTGCTGCGCCAGTTGCTGGCTTGGCAAAGCGATGTGTCGGCGGACCCGAGCGACCCCGCGGGCTTGCAAGTGGCGGCGGCAGAGGGCGCATTCGACGCGCGCATTTACGTGCTCACACCCGAGGCGGGTGTGGTCGAGCTGCCGCGCGGCGCTTCGCCAGTGGACTTTGCCTATGCGGTTCACTCCAGCCTGGGCCACCGCTGCCGCGGTGCGCGGGTCGACGGCGTCATGGTGCCGCTCAACACCCCTTTGCAAAACGGCCAGACAGTGGAAGTCATCGCCGCCAAGGAAGGCGCGCCGAATACGGGGCCTTCGCGTGACTGGCTCAACCCTGAGCTGGGCTACCTCACCACGGGCCGTGCCAAGAGCCGGGTGCGTGCCTGGTTCAACGCCCTGGCAGCCCAGGAAACCACCGACCGTGGCCGCGAGGCGGTCGACAAACTGCTGCAGCGCCTGGGCAAAACAGCCGTGAAGCTGAGCGACTTGGCGGCGCAACTCGGCTTTGCCTCGCCCGACGCTTTGTTCATGCTGGTCGGCAAGGACGAGTTTTCGCTGCGCACCATCGAGACCCTGTGGAAGCCTGCTGAGCCAGCACCCGACGCTGACGCGCTGGTGCTGCAAAAGACAGCGCGTCATGCCGACAAGTCCGCGGGCAGCGGCGCAGGCGGCGTGCTGGTGGTGGGCGTGGACTCCTTGCTGACGCAATTGGCGCGCTGCTGCAAGCCGGCCCCGCCCGATGCGATCGGCGGTTTTGTCACACGCGGCAAGGGCGTGAGTATTCATCGTCAGGCATGCAGCAATTTTTGCGCTTTGCAGCTGCGTGAGCCGGGCCGGATCATTGAAGTGCAGTGGGGCCAGGGCGGCGATGAGGCAGCGCAGTACGGTGTCGATGTGGCGGTGCAGGCGCAAGACCGCCAGGGCTTGCTGCGCGACATCTCGGAGCTGTTTGCCAAAGAAAAAATGAATGTCACCCGCGTGCAGACCGAGTCGGTCAAAGACCAGGCCTTCATGACTTTCACCGTGCAAGTCACAGGCACCGCCCGGCTGGCGCAAGCCCTCGCCGGCGTGCTGCAAGTGCCGGGTGTGCGCTCGGCGCGCAGGCGCTAGGAGATCATTTGGCCAAGCCGCACGCTGCTATACTCCAGCGCTTCACGGGACCCAGGCGCGTAGCTCAGCTGGTTAGAGCATCACCTTGACATGGTGGGGGTCGTTGGTTCGAGTCCAATCGCGCCTACCAATATTTCCTGGCAGATCGGATATGGGTTGTACATGCCAAAACGGGTCGCAGGCAATTCTGGGACTTATAAAAAAAGTAGCCTGAACTCTCTGCCCATGAACCTTGCCGCTTACCTCAAATCCCACATCCGTACCGTCCCCGACTGGCCTAGCCCCGGCGTACAGTTCCGCGACATCACGCCGCTTTTGCAAGACCCGAAGGTGTTTCGCGTCTTGATTGACGCGTTTGTTCACCGCTACATGGACCGCTGCCCCGATGTGGTGGCCGGGCTCGATGCGCGTGGTTTTATCCTGGGATCGGTGGTGGCGTATGAACTGAATCTGGGTTTCGTGCCGATTCGCAAAAAAGGCAAGCTGCCGTACATCACGGTGCAAGAAAGCTACGAGCTGGAATACGGCAGCGCCACGGTCGAGTTGCATGCCGACGCGGTGCGCCCCGGCATGCGGGTGCTGCTGATTGACGATTTGATCGCCACGGGTGGCACCATGATGGCTGGCAAGCGCCTGCTGGAACAACTCGGCGCACAAGTGATTGAAGGGGCGGTGATTGTCGATTTGCCCGAGTTGGGCGGTTCGAAGCGCTTGAAGGCGGCCGGTCTGGACGTGTTCACCCTGGCGGACTATGCGGGCTCCTCTGCCGCCGTTGCATAGGCTGGCTCAGGGTAATCCTTGCTGTTGTCCGGGTTTGAATTCCTAGAATGCTTTTTTTGGTGCAGTGCAAACTGCGGCCGACCCGTTGAACCCGCAAGGAGTGTTGAAGTGCCTTCCAGTTCCCCCGCCACAGGCAAGACCAAAACGCCGCTGCGCGTCATCAAAAAATACCCCAACCGGCGCCTCTACGACACCGACACCTCGACCTACATCACGCTCGCCGAAGTCAAGCACATGGTGATGGACGGTGATCAGGTTGTGGTGCGCGACGCCAAAAGCAGCGAAGACCTGACACGCAGCATTTTTTTGCAGATTCTCCTCGAGGAAGAAGCGGCTGGCGTGCCCATGTTTTCTGAGGCGGTGCTGGCCAACATCATCCGTTTTTATGGCCATGCGATGCAGGGCTTCATGGGCAGCTACCTGGAAAAAAATGTCCAGGCTTTCATGGACATGCAGGTCAAGATGACCGAGCAAACCAAGGGCTTTACCCCGGAGATGTGGGCCAAATTCATTCCGATGCAGTCGCCGCCGATGCAGGGGCTGATGGGCGGTTTCGCCGAGCAGTCCAAGCTGATGTTTGAGCAAATGCAAGAGCAGATGCAAAAGCAGACAGAGCAGATGTTTGGCACTTTCAAGCCCAAGCGCTGAACCAGCGGCTGTCCGGCTGCGACAATGCGGGCATGACTGAAAACGCTGTTTTAGAGCCGACATCCCCAGCACGCGCCGCTCCGCGCATTGGTTTTGCCAGCCTAGGTTGCCCCAAAGCCCTGACCGATTCCGAACTTATCCTCACGCAACTCAGCGCCGAGGGCTACACCACTTCCAAAACCTTTGAAGGTGCCGACCTCGTCATTGTCAACACCTGCGGTTTTATTGACGACGCTGTCAAAGAGAGTCTGGACACGATTGCCGAGGCGCTGGCGGTCAATGGCAAGGTCATCGTTACGGGTTGCCTGGGGGCCAAAACCGCAAAGGTACAAGGCACTGGCGAGAGCGAAAATTTGGTCAGGCAAATCCACCCCAGCGTGCTGGCGGTGACTGGCCCGCATGCCACTCAGGAAGTGATGGATGCAGTGCATGCACACTTGCCCAAGCCGCATGACCCCTTCATTGATCTGGTCCCGGCGCAAGGCATCAAGCTCACGCCCAAGCACTATGCCTACTTGAAAATCAGCGAAGGCTGCAACCACCGCTGTACGTTTTGCATCATCCCGTCGATGCGCGGCGACCTGGTCAGCCGCCCGATTGGCGATGTGTTGAAAGAAGCCAGGGCACTGCTTGAAAGCGGCGTGAAAGAGTTGCTGGTCATCAGCCAGGACACCTCGGCCTACGGGGTTGATGTCAAATACCGCACCGGCTTTTGGGACGGTAAACCCATCAAAACGCGCTTGCTGGATTTGGTGCAATCGCTCGGTGATCTGGCGCAAGGCTATGGTGCCTGGGTGCGCCTGCATTACGTCTACCCCTACCCCAGTGTCGATGAAGTGCTGCCGCTGATGGCGCAAGGCTTGGTGCTGCCGTATTTGGACGTGCCTTTTCAACACAGCCACCCCGATGTGCTGCGGCGCATGAAGCGGCCTGCCAGTGGCGAGAAAAACCTGGAGCGCATCCAGCGTTGGCGCGCGCTTTGTCCCGAGCTCGTGATCCGCAGCACGTTTATTGCGGGTTTTCCGGGCGAGACCGAGGATGAGTTCGAGCACCTGCTCGCCTTCATGCAAGAAGCCCAAATTGACCGTGCTGGCTGTTTCGCCTACTCTGCTGTAGACGGCGCAGCGGCCAATGAGCTAGCTGGCATGTTGCCCCTGCCAGTGCGAGAGGAGCGCCGGGCCCGCTTCATGGCCGTGGCTGAGCAAGTCTCGGTGCGCAAGCTACAGCAGCGCGTGGGCAGCACACTGCAGGTGCTGGTGGACCATGCGCCAGGCTTGGGCAAAAAAGGCGGCACGGGCCGCAGCTACGCGGATGCCCCCGAGATTGACGGCACGGTGCGCTTGTTGCCGCCCGAGAAGATCAGCAAGACATTGAAAGCGGGGGAATATACCCGTGCCCGTGTGGTGGCGGTGCAGGGGCATGATTTGATCGCACAGCCGGTTTGAAGGACGTCAGCCAAAGTACCCCCATAGCCAGCAGCATGACGATATTTAGAGCCAAGAAAAAAGCGGCAATAACTTGTCCTGAGACTTGTAGTTATGCCGCTTTATCATTGGTGCCCAGGAAGGGACTCGAACCCCCACGAAGTTACTCGCTAGTACCTGAAACTAGTGCGTCTACCAATTCCGCCACCTGGGCCCACTTGCCGCAAGGAGCGACAGGTTTTGAATTTCAGGAAAGAGAGCGATTCTATCAAAAATAGCCACAGCACCAGCAGCCTGCTCGACGAAGTTGAAGGCAGCATCCAGGGCCACCGTGATGGTCACGGTTTTGTCCTCCGTGATGACGGCGAAGCCGACATTTACCTCCCCCCCAATGAAATGCGCGCGGTGCTGCACAAAGACCGCGTCAAAGCGCGCGTGGTCCGCAGCGACCGCAAGGGCCGGCCCGAGGGGCGTGTGGTCGAGATTGTGGAGCGCTCGCGCGAGCCCATCATCGGCCGCCTGCTCAATGAGGGCGGCGTTTGGCTGGTAGCGCCCGAAGACAAGCGCTATGGCCAGGATGTGTTGATTCCCAAAAGCGCCACCGGCACGGCGCGGCCGGGCCAAGTGGTGGTGGTGGAACTCACCGAAGCGCCCGCCTTGTTTGGCCAGCCCGTGGGCCGTGTGAAGGAAGTGCTGGGCGAGGTGGACGACCCCGGCATGGAGATTGAAATTGCGGTGCGCAAATACAGTGTTCCGCATGAATTTTCGGCAGCTTGCCTGACGCAGGCGCGCACCTTGCCAGACCGCGTGCGGCCTGAAGACAAGCTGCGCCGCATTGACCTGACCGATGTGCCGCTGGTGACGATTGACGGCGAAGATGCGCGCGATTTTGACGATGCGGTGTACTGCGAGCCTACTGCTGTGGGCCGCGGCAAGGGCGCGGTGAAAGGCTGGCGCTTGCTGGTGGCGATTGCCGATGTCAGCCACTATGTCGACAACGGCAGTGCGATTGACATTGACGCTTACGACCGCGCCACCAGCGTCTATTTTCCCCGCCGCGTCATTCCCATGCTGCCGGAAAAGCTCTCCAACGGCCTGTGTTCGCTCAACCCTGATGTCGAGCGTCTGTGCATGGTTTGCGACATGCTGGTCAGCAGCACTGGCGAGGTCACCAGCTACCAGTTCTACCCGGCGGTGATGTTCAGCCACGCCCGCTTCACCTACACCGAAGTGGCCGCCATCCTGGCCAATACGCGTGGTCCCGAGGCCAACAAACGCAAGGCGCGCATCAATGACTTGATCAACCTGCATGACGTGTACCGCGCCCTGTTGGCGGCCCGCAATGTGCGCGGCGCGGTGGACTTTGAAACCACTGAAACCCAGATCATTTGCGACGACAGCGGCCGCATCGAGAAAATTGTGCCGCGTACCCGCAACGAGGCGCACCGCCTCATTGAAGAAGCCATGCTGGCCGCCAACGTGTGCAGCGCCGACTTCATCGCCATCAACAAGCAGCCCGGCCTGTTTCGCGTGCACGAAGGTCCCACGCCCGAAAAGCAGGAAACCCTGCGCGGCTACCTCAAGGCACTTGGTGTGGGCATGAGCATCAGCGACAACCCTAAACCGGGTGAATTCCAGGCCATTGCCGCTGCCACCAAAGACCGGCCTGATGCGCAGCAAATCCACACCATGCTGCTGCGCTCGATGTCGCAAGCGATCTACACCCCGGTCAACAGCGGCCACTTTGGGCTGGCGTATGACGCCTACACCCATTTCACCAGCCCCATTCGGCGCTACCCTGATTTGCTGGTGCACCGGGTCATCAAGTCGATTCTGGGCAAAACCAAATACCAGTTGCCCGCGCTGCCGATTCCCGGCGAGGCGCACGCCAAATTAGCCAAACGGCTGGCCAAAGGGCAGGCCGCACGCGACGCGCATCGCGGCGGCGACCATGAGGCCAAGAAAAAGCACAGCCCAGACAGCCTGGCCTGGCAAGCCGCCGGCCTGCACTGCAGCGCCAATGAGCGCCGCGCCGACGAGGCCAGCCGCGATGTTGAGGCCTGGCTCAAGTGCAAATTCATGCACCAGCATTTGGGTGAGGAATATTCCGGTGTCGTCACCGCGGCCACGAGCTTTGGCATCTTTGTCACGCTGGACGCGCTGTATGTTGAAGGCTTGGTGCACATCACCGAACTTGGCGGCGAATACTTCCGTTTTGACGAAGCCCGCCAGGAACTGCGCGGCGAGCGCACCGGCATCCGCTACGCCATTGGCTCGCGCCTGCGGGTGCAGGTCAGCCGGGTCGATCTGGATGGCCGCAAGATTGATTTCCGCCTTGTGCGCGACGGTGAAGATTTACTGCTGCGCGCCGCCAAAGACAAAGGCTTGGCGGGCGCAAGTGGCGCTCTGCCGCCCGCTGCCGACTGGCGCGAGGGCACCGACGGCGGCCCTACCCACAGCCGCACGCCGCGCCACCCCAGCCATTTGGAAGCCAGCCACAGGGCACCCTCAAAAGCCGGCGCCCAACGCGCCAGCGTGGGCGGGCGCAGCAGTGCCCGCATGGCCAGCTTGCCACTGCCTTCGCCGATTCAAGCGCTCAAAGCCGCCGCCAAAAAGGCTGCGGGCAAGGGCAAGGCGCGCAAGACCCGGCGTTGAGTGTTCAGGCTGAGGGTCGTGCTGAAACGGCTTTTTCAGGTGGTTTGCCGTTAACTTTAGGCTAAATTGGCCTGTAGCCAAAGTGTTTACTGCCTTAAGCGCTACTTATTTAGTAGTGCTCAGCAGCAAATGTGGGTGATGTATGCAGACAGTCAACGAATTCCGCTGAGCGCGTTGGACTGGCCCAATGATTGGCCAATCTACATAGTCGGTCTTCAGTAGCCGTTGATTACACAATGACAAATTTATGTCGCTATGTATGTGTGGCAGCGAACTTACGCAAATACAAGTGGCTCCTACAGTAGGCAACCCAGCCTAAACTTTGTCAGTGATTTCTGACGCTGTGGAGTCTGAAAGCGGTGGTTGCCCAGAGTACCAATAAACCGACGTACAGGAGACAAAAAATGAATACTTTCGATCCCTCACTCAACTACTACCCAGCGGCCCTGAAAATCTGTCAGAACATCCGCACTGCAGTGCAGCAAAACGCGCAGCGCGTCAGGTGCCATCAAGCAGCGCAGATTCGTGCCGCGCTGTCGGAGCCGCACCATGATTGATGCCTACCCGTCTCCAGGGGCGGCCCAGGTGGACGGCCGCAAGTTCAGTGCGATGGCCACATTTTGTTCTGATCAGCGCTGCCACTTCGACCCTGCGGCCTGGCTGCGCCGCAGCGCTTCGGAAGGCAAGGTGGTGGCGGTGGTGGCGCAGTATCTGGCCATGACGAGCTGGTATGGCCATGAGATGGA
>JBJXED010000113.1:0-4362 GCA_046155225.1 Burkholderiaceae bacterium | reverse complement strand
GCCAGCGGGTTCCACACCAAAAACTGCACGATGCACAGCACACAGGCCACGCTGGTGGCCAGGCCCACCAGACGCAGTGAGCCCAGGCGCTTGACCAGCTCGCCGCTGTAGCTCAGGTACACGGCGTAACTGATGGCACTGGCCAGCACCAGCACTGCGCCGAGGGCCACCTGCCCGCCCTGCACACTGACCTCGCGGCCGAACACCAGCACCACGCCCGCGTAGCTCACGGCCATGGCCAGCGTCTGGCCGCGGCTGATGCGGCGGCGGTAGAGCAGCCAGCCGAGCAGCACCACCAGCATGGGGTTGAGGTACAAGATCAGCCGCTCCAGCCCGGCGCTGACATATTGCAGGCCCAGAAAATCCAGAAAACTCGACAGGTAGTAGCCGCAAAAGCCCAGGCCCAGCACGCCCAGCCCGTCACGCCGCGTCAAAGGCGGCTTACCCCGGCTGGCCCACCAGGCCATCGCCACAAACAGCGGCAGCGCAAACAGCATGCGGTACATGATGAGCGTGACCGCGTCCACTTGGTAGCGGTAGGCCAGCTTGATGATGATGGCCTTGCCGCTGAAGGCAATGGCGCCCACCACCGCCAGCGCCAGGCCGGTAAGGTGGCGCTGGCGCTGCGCTTTCTCGGCGTGCTGCGGCTGGGCAGGCGCTGAACCAGCCACGGTTTAAAACCCGACAGCCTGCCCGTCGCGCCGCGTGTCGCTAGCGGCCACATAGCCCTCGGCGGCCGGGTGGCCCAGCCGCCAGATGAACTGGCCCGCGCCAAAGTCCTGGTAGGGGTCGTCTATGACTTCCATGCGGTGGCCCAATGCGGCCAGGCCTTGCACGGCGGCGGGGTTCATGGTGGCTTCGACGTTGATTTCCAGCCCCGCGTTGAAGCGCCAGCGCGGCGCATCGCAAGCGGCTTGCGGGCTTTGCCGCCAGTCGATCATGCGCGCCAGGGTTTGCAAATGGCCTTGCGGCTGCATGTTGGCGCCCATGACGCCAAAGCTCATCACGGGCTGGCCGTTTTGCGTCAAAAAGGCCGGAATGATGGTGTGAAACGGCCGCTTGCCCGGAGCCACCACATTGGGGCTGGCGGCATCCAGGCTGAAGCCGTGGCCCCGGTTTTGCAAGCTGATGCCGTAAGTGGGCTCCACACAGCCCGAGCCAAAGCCCATGTAGTTGCTTTGAATCAGGCTGACCATCATGCCGCTTTCATCGGCGGTGGTGAGGTAGACGGTGCCGCCCCTGCGGTGCACGTCCGTGGGATTGCCTGCGGCAAATTCTTGTGCACGGTGGGGGTTGATTAATTGGGCGCGTGCGGCCAGGTAGTCCGCGCTGAGCATTTGCTCGGCGCTCACCACCATGCTGGCGGGCTCGGCCACATAACGGTAGACATCGGCAAAGGCCAGTTTCATGGCTTCAATCTGCAAGTGCATGGCTTGCGGTGAGTCGGGCTGCAAGGCGCTCAAGTCAAAGTGCTGGGCGATGCCGAGTGCCATCAGCGCGGCAATTCCCTGGCCATTGGGGCCGATCTCGTGCACGGTGTAGCCACGGTAGTTTTGGGCAATCGGCGTGACCCACTCGGGCCGGTAGTCGGCAAAGTCTTGCACGCTGTGGCCGCCGCCGTTTTCAGAAGAGAAGCGCGCCAGCGCCTGCGCAATTTCGCCGCCGTAAAACGCCGCGCCTTGGCTGGCGGCAATGGCTCGCAAGCCCTTGGCCGCAGCGGGAAACTGAAACAGTTCGCCCACTTGCGGCGCCCGGCCATGCGGCGCAAAGGCTTGCGCAAAACCGGGTTGCGTCATCAGCTCGGGGCTGCCTGCCGCCCATTTTTGCGCCACCACGGGCGGCACGCCGTAGCCGCGCTCGGCCAGCTCGATGGCGGGCTGCAGCAGGTCGGCAAACGGCAGCTTGCCAAAACGCTCGCTCAGCGCCACCCAGGCGCTGATGGCACCCGGCACGGTCACGCTGTCAATACCGCGTTTGGGCGGGGCCACGGCATCGGCAGCGTATTTGCGTTTGAAGTAATCGGGCGTCCAGGCTTTGGGCGCGCGGCCTGAGGCATTGAGCCCGTGCAGTTGCTGGCCGTCCCACACAATCACATAGGCATCGCTGCCCAGGCCGTTGCTCACCGGCTCGGTGATGGTCAGCGCGGCGGCGGTGGCAATGGCGGCGTCTACCGCGTTGCCGCCTGCCAGCAACATGCGCAGCCCGGCTTGCGACGCCAGCGGGTGCGAGGTGCTCACCACATTGCGGGCAAACACAGGGATGCGGGTGGATGTGTAGGGGTTGGAAAAGTTAAAGGTCATGGTCTGGTGAAAGTTAAGCGCTGTCCCGAGACATAGGGTCAAGGCGCGGGTGAATGGCCGCTGGTAATTTTGCGATGCAAACGCCGCAAGAGCCACCACACCCCCAGCGCCACAAACGGTATTGCAACCGCCGATGTGCTTTCAGCGCCGAGTGGCCAGCCCAGTGGCTGCGCGGCTTTGGCTACATAGCCGACCAACCCAACAATGTAGTAAGTGATCGCCGCCACCGACAAGCCCTCCACGGTGGATTGCAGCTTGAGTTGCATGTCCTGGCGCGTGTTCATGGTGGCCAGCAAGGCCTGGCTGCTTTGCTGCTGCTCAATCTCGACCCGCGTGCGCAGCAAATTGCTGATGCGCGAAACCCGCTGCGACAGCGAGTCTTGCCGCCGCGTAGCCCACTCGCAGGTGCTGCGCGCGGGCGAGAGACGCCGGTCCATGAACTCGCGTATGGTTTGCAGGCCAGCCAGACGCGACTCGGCAATGTCGGCAATGCGTTTGTCCACCAGCTCAAAGTAGGCGCTGCTGGCTGAAAAACGCGAATGGCTGACGGCATACTGGCCCTCCACCTGTCCGGCCAGCCGTGTGAGGCGGTCGAGCAACTGCGGCTCCTCGTCGCGGCTGGCGCTGCGAATGGCTTGTGCCAGTTCGGCCAGATCCAATTCGGCGCTGGCCAGCACGGCGGCGGCCTCGCGCGCGGCGGGCAAGCCCAGGAGTGCGGCCATCCGGTAGGTTTCAATCTCCAGCAACTGCTGCACCAACCTGCCCAGCCTGCGGGGCGTCATGCTGCCAGCCAGTAAGACGATGCGTGAAAATCCGTCGGCATGAATGGCAAAGTCGGTGTAGACCTCGCCGCTGCCGTCGGCCACGGTGGAGGCCACCAGCGTGTCCTCATGCAGCACGCCGCGCACCCATTGGTCAGCGTCAGGCCCACTGGAGGGTACAACCCACAGGTGCAAGCTCGCCAAACATTGGCCGGGCAAGGCAGCCAGCCATTGCTGGGGCACCGCCTGACTGGCGGTTGGCGGCTGACTGGCGATAAATGGCGCGTCACCAAGCGGACACATAAACGTCCAGCTTACAAACTCGGTGTGCAACTCCCAACGCAGCTGCCATGCACCAAAGTCCATGCGGATGTGGGTGGCACTGGCATCAGGTTGCGGCAGATGATGGTCACGCAGCAATTGCGCCACATGGCCACGACTGGCCTCGCGCTGGGCAGCATCGGCAAGCATCACCACATGCGTTATGGCTTGCGGCAGTGCCAACGCCAGCGGCGGACGGGCATGGATTTCGTTGTGCAGCGCATGGCGCTGTGGGTGTTGGCTCAGAGACATCGTTTCCTCCAACACCATTGTGCGGCAACAGCGTACACGCGCGCCGCCTCATGAGGCTTGCGTCAGTCTTCGACGAACGCCTCTTCGCGCTTACTCTTGACGGCGGGCAACAACACAATGACCAGCAGCAAAGCCGCTGCCGCCAACAGCCCCGCAGAAATTGGACGGCTGACAAACACGCTCCAGTCGCCGCGCGCGAGCAGCAGCGCACGGCGCAAATACTCCTCCATCATCGGCCCCAAAATAAAGCCCAAAAGCAAGGGCGCGGGCTCACAGCCCAGCTTGGCAAAGATATACCCCACCAGGCCAAACACCGCCACGATCCACACATCGAAAGTGTTGTTGTTGGTGCTGTAGACGCCAATGGCGCAAAACAAAACAATAGCTGGGAACAGGTAGCGGTAAGGCACTGAGAGCAACTTGATCCAGATGCCGATCAGCGGCAGGTTCAAAATCACCAGCATCAGATTGCCGATCCACATTGACGCAATCAGGCCCCAAAACAACTCGGGGTTGTTGGTCATCACCTGCGGGCCGGGCTGAATATTGTGGATAGTCATCGCGCCGACCATCAGTGCCATTACTGCATTGGGCGGAATGCCCAAAGTCAGCAGCGGAATGAACGAGGTTTGCGAACCTGCATTGTTCGCCGCCTCGGGGGCCGCCACACCGCGAATATTGCCCTTGCCAAATGGCACTTCACCCGGCTTGAGCTTGATTTTTTTCTC
>JBJXED010000112.1:0-41608 GCA_046155225.1 Burkholderiaceae bacterium | reverse complement strand
AGCACAAGCACTACCTCAGCGCAGGCGGCATGGTCTTCGCCCTGCAAGTCACCCGCACCGGCAACCTCGCCACGGGCGGCACCGGCGGCAGCGCCAAACCCGCCCAGAGCCTGCAATACCTGCACGCTGATCACCTGGGCAGCGTGGCCGTCGTCACCGACGACAGCGGCAGCGTCATTGAACGCCTGGCCTTTGACCCCTGGGGCACGCGGCGCTTCTTCAACGGGACGGCAGACAGCAGCGATTCAATAGTCGGCCTCACCCTCGACCGCGGCTACACCCTGCACGAACACCTGGACGAGATGGGCGTGATCCACATGAACGGGCGCATCTATGACCCGCTCATTGGTCGCTTCATGAGCGCCGACCCGTTCATCCAGGCCCCGGAGAACCTGCAAAGCCACGACCGCTATGCGTATGTGATGAACAACCCGCTGAATCAGGTCGATCCGAGTGGCTACAAAAGCCTGTGGATGAAGATTCGGGGCACCGTGATCAGAGCCATAGCGGCGGCGGCAGATGTCTTCTTGCTCTGCTCCGGGTACTGCAGTGCAGCCGTGGGTGCGTACCAGGGCTACCAGAGCGGCGGCGGCATCGGAGCCCTCATTGGCGGCGTCACGGGTTACTTAGGCTATCACTTTGGCGGTCAAACAGTCGAAGCCTATGCCGTCAGAGCTGTGGGTGGGTGCCTAGCGGCAGCAGCAGGTGGTGCAGACTGCGGCCGAGGCGCTGTTGCGGGCTCACTGAATCACTATGGCGCAAGCTATGGTTTCTGGGGCTCCGTCACAGCGGGGTGCATCAGCGCAAGAATCAGTGGAGGCTCGTGTGGGGATGGCGCGTTGAATGCGGCTGCATCTGAGGCGGTGACGCATGTGGTGCAGAGTGCGGTGGAGATTTACCGCCAGGCCGAGCGGATGGCGAGAGCCTACGACTACAGGACGTCGTCTGAGGCTGCTTTAGGCATAGTCGTGTATGCGCCCCAAGCCTTGGGCGCTGCCCGTTTCCTGTGGAGTGCCACGCGGCTGTACTTTGCACAGCAAGGGCTGGCACGCATATTTACAATGAACGAGGCGGCAAATCCTGAGGAGAGCAATGGCAGGGATGCGGCGAATAGTGGGGCAGACAGTGCAGCCGGTGCCACTTCGCCGCCGCCAGATGGTGACGACAACGACAAGGGCGATAAGCAGAAGAAGGGTAAGCCCGAGCGAAACGTAGATCAGAACAAGCGGGTGGACGATGCTGCGCGAGAGGCAGGACTAGATAAGCAACAAAGGCGTGAACTCGGCCGGTACGTCGAGCAAGGCAGCCGCAAGTACGGCGAGAATTTTGGCTATAGCGACATCGTCGATGCGGCGGAACGAATCAAGGGCGGCGAGCGGCTCATCAATATCAAATGACTAAGCGCCTAACGGTTGCCCAGCTCAATGAGCTGCTAGCTGGCTTCCATCTCATGAGGTGCTGGCGATTTAGCCGGTATCTCGGCTCCATGCTGACGTTGGACTTCGGTGATCAGATCGACGTCAAGACGCATGACTCGACGACTGTTGCGGAAGGCGGTCTGATGATCGGCATCCGAAACGTCCTTTGGGTCGCAATCGATGGCGAGCGAGCCATCACAACTGCCGAAGACGTTGACGACGTGGCGTTCGCCAACGATCTGGAGCGACGACCAATTGGTGCAGCACTGGAGATGATTGAGAGCACCGCGGACGGTCGATGGATCGCATTCCGATTCGACAACGGCTTTGCTTTGAAAGTTGACGCGACTAACATGTGGAAGACGGAGAGCGACATCTTTGAGATCACGCTGCCTGATGGTCGGATTGTTGCTCTAGGCGACGAAGGCGCGATAGAAATGTTGGATGAGATAGAGCCGATTCGCGCTGAGCGGTGGCGCGCGCGCTTGAGCTAATCGGGTCGCAGGGGTTGCGTCTTGCCAGGAACTACCCCTTCTTCTTGTCCTCTGGGGTGACGAACCCAATCGGCCGTTTCGGCTGATCGGGTGGCATGGTCAGCTCGCGCAAAGCATCAAACACCTGGCGCAGTTGATTGCGCGCATTGCGGCTAAACGTGTCATGCGACATCGCCAGCGCTTCGGTCTTCTCCTCCAGGCTGGCCAGCCGTTCCGCCAAATCCTTGTGCAGCACAGCCGCCTCACGCAGGCGCACAAAGGCGCGCACCACGTACACCGACACCTCTACCGCACGCGGGCTATTGAGCACCATCGCGGCCATGATGGCACCGTGTTCCGTGAAGACGTAGGGCAGGTATTTGCGGTGCTGACCGCGCCCGGTCTTTAAGGTCGCAATTTGCGACCTTAAAGAATCGGACTCCTCGGCGGTGAGCTGGAACATGAAGTCAGCCGGGAACCGCGCGGCGTTGCGCCTGACCTGTTCGTTAAAGCGCTTGGTCTCCACGCCGTACAGCGCAGCCAGGTCGCTGTCCAAAATCACCCGCTGCCCACGTAGCGCAGCGATTGCCAGCGATATGCTTTGAATGGCGGGCGTTTCAGACACGTCTGATGCCGAACTGCTGGCCATCAGCGCGCCGCCCCGGCCAGCAGGCCGTCAAGCATCTGCATGACCACCTGCTGCTTGGCGCGCGGCAGCGAGGCGAACTGCACCTGGGCGATATTGCGCGCCTTGCGCAGCGTGGCAACGCGCACGCCCAACTCGACAAAAAACGCACGCGCGGCGGCACTGATAGTCATGGCAAGGCTTGGAAGAAGCAGTGAACGGCCATAACGATAAACCTCGAATTGTTGAGACAGATTCAATAATAAGGGTAACTAGGGTCAGACCTCAATTCCCACTACTATCAAAACATTAGCATCTCCGGCAAGCATTACCTTGGCTACAAGCCCATAACGCTTTAAATAGGCCGTAAACCAAGCCATTTAAGCCAAAAATCGGCATAGGCAACCGGCGGACCAGCGGCAGCGCCAAACCCGCCCAGAGCCTGCAGTACCTGCACGTTGACCACCTGGGCAGCGTCGCCGTCGTCACCGACGACAGCGGCAGCGTCATCGAACGCCTGGCCTTTGACCCCTGGGGCAAGCGGCGCTTCCCGAATGGCATGGCAGACAGCAGCGATTCAATAGTCGGCCTGACGCTCGACCGGGGCTACACCCTGCACGAACACCTGGACGAGATGGGCGTGATCCACATGAACGGGCGTATCTATGACCCGCTCATTGGCCGCTTCATGAGCGCCGACCCGTTCATCCAGGCCCCCGAGAACCTGCAAAGCCATAACCGCTATGCGTATGTGATGAACAACCCGCTGAGCTATACCGACCCGAGCGGGTATTGAAGCTGATTGCATCGCGGTATTCCTCAAGTGATGCGTTGTCGCGCAGGGAGGGTATCGCTCTAAGCCCGCACCACCAACATATCCTCCCAGCAAGTCGTGTACCCCGGCGTCCTGCGTTCTTGCTTCATTGACCACGCACGCTTGTCACCCGCCAGCCCGGCACTGGCCATCAGCACGGTGCCCCGGCCGTAGCGCTCGTTAAGTCCGTCCATTGCCGTCATCAGTCGGCCATGGTCCGGGGCAGCGTCATCCTCCAATGGCAGTTCCCCTTGCTGCACTGTGGCAGGCTGCAAGTCCAGCAGCATCACGCCCGCTTTAGCCAGCTGGTAGCCGGGCCGGTAAATAGACTGAAGCCCCGCAACCGCTGCCGCGACCAACACGGCGGTATCTGCACTGGGCCTGCGCAGCGGCACTGTCACCGCACGGCTGTACTGCGCATCGTCCCGGAATGGGCTGGTGCGGATAAAGCACATGACCAAGCCTGCCAGACTGCCTTGTTTTCTGAGTTTGACGGCGGCACGGCTGGCGAACTCTGTGACTGCTTCCACCAAGTCAGCCAAGGCAGTGACGGGGTGCCCGAATGACCGGGTGGTAGCAATCTCTTTTTTGGGTGGTGGCTCGTTGTCCAGTTCAATGCACGGCGTACCCTGCAATTCACGGACCGTACGTTCCAGCACCACCGACCACCGGCTTCGCACCGTGGCCGGGTCAGACCTTGCCAGGTCCAGCACGGTGCTGATGCCGCCTGCGTTCAATTGCGCGGTAATGCGCCTACCCACACCCCAGACCTCGTTGACCGGTGTAGCGGCCATCAATGCGTCCCGCTCGGCGGGTGCCAGAGCCGACAGGTTGCAGACTTGCGCCAGGTGCGCCGGATAGCTGCCCGGCTTGCGTTCGGCGGTTTTGGCAATGTGGTTCGCCAGCTTGGCCAGGGTTTTGGTGCTGCCCATGCCGATGCCGCAGGGAATGCCCACCCATTGCAGGATGCGCGAGCGCACCTTGTGACCGCGCTCGACCAGGTTGCCGCGCACACCGGTCAGCTCGATAAAGCTTTCATCAATCGAGTAAATCTCTTGCTGCGGCCCCAAGCCAGCGGCCAGGCTCATCATGCGGTCGCTCAAGTCGCCGTAGAGCGCGAAGTTGGCAGACAGGGCCACCAAGCCAGCGGATTCGGTCAGGTGGCGAATCTTGAACCAGGGTGCACCCATGGCAATGCCCAGCGCTTTGGCTTCGTTGCTGCGGGCAATGGCGCATCCGTCGTTGTTGCTCAGAACCACCAACGGGCAGCCCACCAGACTTGGGCGAAACACCCGCTCACAGCTGGCGTAGAAATTATTGCCATCGACCAGCGCGTACACGGTGCACCCTACACCCGAAACTGCTTGATGCTGCTGGTGACCACGCCCCAGACCTCTAGCGTTTGACCGTCTTTGGGCACGATGTCGGGGAACGTGGGATTGGCGGCTTTCAGCTTGATGGTGCCGGCCCGCTGGTGCAGTTGCTTGACGGTGAATTCACCATCCACCACGCCCACCACCACATCCCCATGTCGGGGCTTGAGTGCCCGGTTCACCACCAGGATATCGTTGTCAAAGATGCCCAGCCCGACCATGGAATGACCGCTGGCACGTAGAAAGTAGGTGGCAGCGGCGTGGGTAATCAACACTTTGGCCAGGTCAATACGGTTGGCTCCCAGGTCTTCAGCGGGGGACGGAAAGCCAGCACAGACGCGGTTCTTCAGCATCAGGCCGAGCAAGGGGGCACCCGATACGGGCACTGGCCGCACTGACGTAATCAAACTGTACATAAAGACAGTATATGGCGCAGCTTGCGGATTGACCCAGGGCGTAAGATTTCCCGATGTGCAGCCACTATGAATCGGTCAAAGACCCGGCGGTGTTGAAACGCCACTTTGCTGTCGAGCCCCCGGCGCAGGCGGGCAGGCACGATGTCTGGCCCACGTACCAAGCGCCATTTATCCGCAGACCGCGAGAAGCTGACGTGGGTGATGATGCGGTGCCCGAGCGTGAAGCCGTGCTGGGTCAGTTTGGACTGGTGCCGCATTGGGCCAAAGACGAAAAGTTTGGCCGTCGCACATTCAATGCACGCAGCGAGACAGCCGCCGCCCTGCCCAGCTTCCGCGATGCCTGGCGCAAGGGCCAGCGCTGCATCATTCCTGCCGATGCGATCTATGAACCCGACTGGCGCAGCGGCAAGGCTGTACCAGCGCGCATCTGCCGTGCTGACGGTGAACCGATGGGAATAGCGGGCCTGTGGTCGTGGTGGAAGTCACCGGCGGGCGAAGAACTGCTGAGCTACACCATGCTGACGGTAAACGCCGACCAGCATAGTTTGATGCGGAATTTTCACAAACCGCAGGACGAAAAGCGAATGGTGGTGGTGCTGGCTGAAAGTGAGTACGCAGACTGGCTGACGGCACCAGCGGCTTCAGGGGCGGCATTTATGCGGGCCTATGCGGCTGAAAAGCTGGCGACACAAGTTCCGTTCTAGTCGAATGCCGACTTAGTTAATGGATAAATCCACTTCTACACTGACAATCGCTGAAGGCAAGCATCTACCGCGACTAACGCTGCCAGCGACCCGGTGGCCAGACCAATATCCCTGGAACTTGGCACCTGGGGTTCGCCAGGATTGATGCGGATGGTGCGCGCACCATAGTCCTGACTCATGCGGTGGCTGAAGTGCCGCACTGACGGAATCGCCGTGCCAGCGCCAATTTCAACGACCACAATTCGCGGCAGGGCCTGCTCTATTGATAAAAGCCAGTTGCTTTCGGCACGGCGTTGGGCATCACTTCGCCCACTCACCCAATTCCAATCGCCGAACATCAGCACGTTGGGCCGTGCCAAACCACCGCAATGCGGACAGGCAGGCGGTTCATTCAGCAATTGGCAAGCTTCGACATCGACCTCAGGCGCAAACTGGTCGGCCGGCCAAATGCTCGACGGACATTCGTTCATACATTGCAAGTGGTGAATGGAGCCATGACATTCGTGAATTTGATCTTCTGAGATACCAGCCTTTTGGAATTGCCCATCGACGTTGCTGGTGAAGATGCGCGCACCAAGCGGCATGCGTTCGCTCCACTTGCGCAGAATAGCGAAACCAGCGTGTGGAATCGTTTGCCGGTAAAGCGCCAAGCGATGACCGTAAAAGCCCCACGCCAGTTTCGGGTCTTGCTCGAAGGTGCGCGGACTGGCGATTTCGCTGAAGTTGAGTTGCGACTTGGCAAGTGCAGGATAGGCCTTCCAAAAACCTTCATTACCGCGAAAGTCGGGCAAGCCCGAATCGACACCTATACCTGCACCGGCCCCAATGACCAAGGCGTCTGCCTGGCTTATAAGATCGGCGGCGCTCTCGATTGATTGCTGGATATTCATGGAAATTCTGTCTACCATGGGCGTTAATCGCGACAAGTATCTTCCCATTCACCATGCCTCGGCAACTCAGCCCACAACAACAATTTGGCCACCTCTGGCTGGCCGAGGTGGCACGGTTTGAGCATAACTACGACGAAGACTGGGAGGTTGCGCTTTGCGCTGACTTGGCAGACGAGTTGTGGTTCCACACGGTAGCGGCGGAAGAAGATCCCCAATTTGGCGATGAACTGTACGAATGGGACTGCTACATCTTGGAAAACGAGCTGCGCCTGCCATTGGAGCAGTCGTGTCACTCGGGCATCTTGCTGCCGACGGGCCAGCGCGCGGTCAGGTTGCGCTCCTGCCCGGAGAGCCTATTGCGCCCGCTGCGCTGGATGTTTGAAGAATGCCCGCGCCATGTCAAGGCGTACCTGGCGCTGTACAACTATGTGCTGGTTCGGCTAGACCGGGCGCGGCGCACAGGTAATCCGGCCTGGCGGCCTGAGACTGCCCTGCCAGCGCCCGAAGAGCGCGCGTTTTTCAGGCCGCCCGTGCTGACGTTTCGGAACTATGCCCGGTAGGTCGGCAATTGGGTCGTTTGGAGGCAGATGTGCAAGATGAAATATTTGAGGATCAACAGGATCAGGAGCTGCCGAAACGCAGGCAATTGGCCTTTGATTGCAATGACCTGCCGCGCGTACCGTGGCCATATGGCAGCCAACGCGCCACGACATTTGACAAGTGGAAAGTTTCTAGAGCGGACGGCCGAAGCATTGCTGTCGATTCGTTGCATCAAACCTTTATCTATGCGGGTGTGCTCCTGGGCGGTATAGGCGCGGTTGACCGCTACGTGATCCAGGCGGTTAAGCGTGCTGTAGAACTCTATCCTTGGGTTGAAGCTGAACCCGTTGTTCTGCCACCAATCGTTTTTGCAGGCAGAACCAACAGAATCGTCAATGGCCAAGATGAAAGTTTTGACTGGGAAACCTTACCCAGAATTCAGTGCATTGCGGAGTTGACGAGTGACAAGCCCGCCCGCGATGGAAGTGAGGTGTTTTCGACGGTAATCGTGGTTTGGTTTCAAGACCACTTCGGCATGCCCGACGCCGATGTTCTGGAACAGTTGTCGGCACTTGAGTGGGATAGTCTGGCGTTCGATTGGTGTCCTTGAAACTTGGTCGGTTTGGGAATCAAGCCGCAAGGTGGCTAACGGGTAGAAACGTGATCACGATGAATGTGGCTCTGAAAAAGAAAACTTATGGAAGAAATCTTCAAACTGACAGCTAAAGAGACTGGACAGAGAACGTTGACTGTGAATTTTCAGGATGCGCCTGAAGCATCATTGGAATTCGATGTTGTAGTGAAGCTAGACAAAGCGAGGCTGCGCGGGTCGTTGGAACAAGAGCGTTACGTGCTTCTTTCGGCGCTAGCCGGTCAACTTGACATCGTGCTCAGGGCGCACTACCAAACTGAAAAGAGTGATCCAGTAACCGAATAAACAGGTAATGCCGCCAACACTTGGCATTCGCAGGAAAAAGCCTGGCCAGACAGGGAATTAAATATGCAATGGATCGCCCCCTCAGAAAAAGACAGCGCCACCACCACGCTTGAAAAGCGCCTGTGGGACGCCGCCGACCAGTTTCGCGCCAACTCCGGCCTCAAGCCGCAGGAATACTCCGGCCCCATTCTTGGCTTGATCTTTCTGCGCTTTGCGGAAGTGCGGTTTGCCGCGCTGCGCGCCAAGCTGGAAGCCGCTGGCAGCTCAGCCCGCCGTGGCAGCCGTGTGGATGACCCTACCGCCTACCAGGCGGAAAGCGTGCTCTACCTCAGCCCCGAGGCGCGGTTTGACTATTTGCTGACCCTGCCAGAGTCTGCCGACATTGGTGCCAAGGTAAACGCCGCCATGCGCGAGATCGAACAGCACAACCCCACTTTGGCCGGAGTGCTGCCCAAGACCTTCAACCTGTTCACTAGCACCCTGCTCAAAGAGTTGCTCAAAAAGGTGTCCGAGATTCCGGCCACGCTGGATTACGACGCGTTCGGGCGCATCTACGAATACTTCCTGGGCGAATTTGCCATGACCGAGGGACAGGGCGGCGGCGAGTTTTACACGCCATCCAGCATCGTGCGCCTGCTGACCGAAATCATCGAACCCTTCCATGGTCGTATTCTTGACCCAGCGTGCGGTTCAGGCGGCATGTTTGTGCAGTCGGCCCGCTTTGTGGCCGAACACCAGAAAAACCCCGCTGCCGAGCTGGCCATCTGCGGCGTAGAAAAGACCGACGAAACGGGCCGCCTATGCCGACTCAACTTGGCTGTGCATGGGCTGGAGGGCGACATTAAACATGGCGGCAACGTCAACAGCTATTACGACGACCCGCACAACGCCACCGGTCAGTTCGACTTTGTACTGGCCAACCCGCCGTTCAACGTCAACGCGGTGGACAAGGAGCGCCTGACCGACATGGTGGGCGCAGGCAGGCGTTTCCCCTTTGGTCTGCCACGCACCGACAACGCCAACTGCCTGTGGATTCAGCTTTTCTACTCTTCGCTGAATGCACGGGGCCGTGCCGGTTTCGTCATGGCCAATTCGGCCTCCGATGCCCGCAGCTCCGAGCAGGCACTGCGCCAGCAACTCATAGAAGCCCGGGCCGTGGATGTGATGGTGGCCGTTGGCCCCAATATGTTTTACACCGTCACCCTGCCGGTAACCCTGTGGTTTCTGGATAAGGGTAAAGCAAAGACCGAACGCGCAAACACCGTGCTGTTCATCGATGCGCGCCACATCTACCGGCAAGTGGACCGCGCCCACCGAAACTGGAACGATGCGCAAGTCGGCTTCATTGCCAACCTGGTGCGCCTTTACCGTGGGGAAGCCTTAGACACCACGTTTGGCGGCGATGCTGCTGCGGCCAAGATCAAAGAGGTGTTTGGCAATAGCCCCACCTATGCCGATGTGGCTGGACTGTGCAAAGTGGCGACCCTTCAAGAAATCGAAGCACAAAGCTGGTCATTGAACCCTGGGCGTTATGTGGGCGTGGCTGCTGGTGAAGATGCGAGTGATGAGGATTTCAACGAACAGCTTGTAGCGTTGAATGAAGAGTTAGAAGTCCTGAATGTTCAGGCGCGGGAGTTGGAACAGACTGTCGCAGTAAACGTCGCTGCGATTCTGGCAGGTTGAAAATGGAAAAACGCTGGACAGTAGCTACTTTTGGCGATTTAGTGACCCTGTCGCAGGGTCTCTGCTTCAATGCAAAGACGAACCACCTCATGTCAGAGACTGGAATACCTTTGCTGCGGATCGCTGACTTGATTAACAATACTCAGACGAAATTTGTTGATGCGGAGAGAGTTCCAAAGAAATACATTGCCAGCCCCCAAGACATTATTTACACAAGGACTGGGCAGGTTGGTCTGGTGTTCAAAGGCAAAGTTGGAGTTGTTCATAACAATTGTTTTCGTGTGATTCCCAATGAACGGCTCAAGCCAGACTATGTTTATTGGTATCTGCGTCAACCTTCTGTAATTGAGAAAGCTAAAGCACTTGCAGGTGGTGCGGCGCAACCAGATTTGGCGCATGATGCGTTTAAGTCAATTTCTCTGACCTACCCTGATCTTGATACTCAAGCAGCGATTGTCAACATCCTCTCATCCTACGAAGAACTGATCGAAAACAGCCAGCGGCGCATCAAGATTCTGGAGGCTATGGCCCGTGGTCTTTACCGCGAGTGGTTCGTCCACTTCCGCTTTCCTGGGCATGAAAACCATCCTCGTGTGGCTTCGGCGTTGGGGGAGATTCCGGAGGGGTGGGAAGTCATCGCGTTTGATGTGTTGTTGGCCTCGATGACGGGCGGCGATTGGGGCAGTGAGCAGCCTGAGGACCGCGATACTTCCGAGGTCACAGTTGTGCGTGGAACCGATTTCGACGAAGTTGCTTATGGTGGGTATATCCGAGCGCCGGTTCGTTACATCAAACCTTCAAGTCTCGTTTCACGCGGGCTTAAAGTTGGAGATGTAATCATTGAGAACTCAATCAATGCAAAAAGCCGGAGCGTCGGTACGACACTACTTGTAGATAGCAGCGTTCTAAACCGCCTCGGGCGCGATGCGATTGCCGCAAGTTTTTGCAAAGTCCTTCGGTTACACGATCCACAGCTTGCCCCATTGGTTCACCTACGCACCCGTCAACTGCGCGAAGATGCCAAGATGGAGTATTACCAAAACGTCGCAACGAATGGCATTGCCAATTTTCAAGCGCAAAAGTTCGCCAAAGAAGAACGCCTCATTCTGCCGACCGATGAAGTGATGCGAGCGAAATTGATTGCGCCAATTTCTTCACTTTTTCAGAGCGTAGGTATCCTTGCATCCCAGTTGTCCAACCTCCGCCGAACCCGCGACCTGTTACTGCCCCGCCTGCTCTCTGGCCAGATCAACGTCGAAGCCCCATGATTCACCGCCCTGACCAGACCCTGATCTACCACATCACTGATGTGGACAACCTGCCCGGCATTCTGACGGGTGGTGGTCTGCGCTCCGATGCCGCCATGGCGCAGCACAACCCGGCGGTGATTGGTTATGGGCATATCAAGCAGCGGCGCATGACCGAGATTCGGGTGGACTGCTGTGGCAACCGGTTTGTGGGCGAGTTTGTGCCGTTCTATTTTTGCCCGCGTTCGCCCATGCTCTACACGGTCAATATTGGCAAGACTGGACGCGCCCCAGGCTGCCAGCGCACCATCGTGCATCTTGTCAGCACCTTGGCCGTCGGCATCGGCCAAAACAGACCCTGGGCCATCAGTGATGGCAATGCGGGTGCATTCCACAGCACGTATTCATCAGACTTGGCGGCCCTTGCGGGGCTGGATTGGGCTGCGATACGCGCCACCCAGTGGCAAGGCAAAACGCATCAAAAGTCAGCCGAGTTTTTAACGGCAGATTTCTTTGACTGGTCGGGCTTCCATGCGGTAGGTTGCCACAATGCCGAGGTGGCCCAACAAGTGCAAAATATGCTGGCAAACCATGCGCATCGTCCCGCCGTGCGCGTGGAGCCCAACTGGTACTACTGAACATGATCGAAACCACCGAAGGCAACCTGCTGAATGCGCCCGTGGAGGCACTGGTGAACACCGTCAACACGGTGGGCATCATGGGCAAGGGCATCGCGCTGCAATTCAAGCAAGCCTACCCACAGATGTTCCGCGCCTATGAACACGCCTGCAAGGCGGGCGATGTGCAACTGGGCAAGGTGCATGTGTTCGACATGGGCGGCCTGGTCGGTGGCCCGCGCTGGATCATTAACTTCCCCACCAAGGGGCACTGGCGCGCTGGTAGCCGAAAGGCAGATATTCAAACGGGGCTGCAAGACTTGGTGGGCACCATCAAGCGCTTGAACATTCGCTCCATTGCTGTGCCCCCGCTGGGATGTGGGCATGGCGGGCTGGATTGGGCCGAGGTGCGCCCCCTGATCGAATCGGTGCTGGGTGACTTGCCCGATGTGCGGGTATTGGTGTTTGCCCCCGGCGCAACGCCAGCGGCGGCAAGCATGCCCAACCGCACCGAGCGCCCCAAGATGACCATTGGCCAAGCCGCGTTGATTGCGCTGATGGACCGTTACCTCAAAGGCTTGCTCGACCCGTTTGTGAGCCTGTTGGAAATCCACAAGCTGATGTATTTTTTGCAGGCCGCTGGCCAGCCCCTACGCCTGCATTACGAAGCCAAAGAATTTGGCCCCTACGCCAAGAACCTGCGGCAGGTGTTGATTCGGCTGGAAAGTCATTACACGCAAGGCTATGGCGACGGCAAAGATTCGCCCACCAAAGCCATCGAACTGCTGCCCGGTTCGGTGGATGAAGCGCACGCTTTTTTGCAAGAGGACGTGCTGATCGGCCAGCGCATGGAACGCGTCACCGAACTGATCGTAGGTTATGAAGACCCGGTGGGCTTGGAGTTGCTGAGTTCGGTGCACTGGGTGATGTGCCACAACCCCGAGGCCTTGCTGTCCCCCGAGGCGGCGTCCAGTGCAGTGCAGGAATGGAACGCCCGCAAACGCCGCACGCTCAAGCCCGAGCAATTGACCAAGGCGTGGCAACACCTGTCCAGCAAAGGCTGGGCTCCCGCCGAAGCGACGGTTTAGCGCACGGTCGCACGCACTGATGGCCCACGCTTACACCGAAGACCATCTAGTCGAGCAACCGGCCATTGGCCTGTTCGCTGCCCTGGGCTGGCAAACGGTGTCGGCCATGGAGGAAACCCTGGGAGCGGCTGGTACATTGGGGCGCCAAACCAAAGGCGAAGTCGTGCTGGCAACCCGGCTAAGGGCGGCACTGGTTAGGCTGAACCCCACGCTACCCGCTGAGGCGATCAATAACGCCATTGACGAAATCAGCCGCGACCGCTCGGCCATGCTGCCAGAAGCGGCTAACCGCGAGGTGTATCGACTGCTCAAAGAAGGCATTGTGGTGTCCGTGCCAGACCATGTCCATGGCGGGCAAAAGACCGAGCGCCTGCGCGTGGTGGATTGGGACACCCCCGAGAACAACGACTTTTTGCTGGTCAGCCAGTTCAGCGTAACCGGCGCGCTGTACACCTGCCGCCCCGATCTGGTGGGCTTTATCAACGGCTTGCCGTGGGTGGTGATTGAACTCAAAAAGCCCGGTGTATCGGCCCGCGCTGCGTTTGACGAAAACCTGACCCACTACAAGCAGCAGATACCCAACCTGTTCTGGTTCAACGCGCTGATGATTGCCTCCAACGGCACTGACAGCCGTGTGGGCTCGCTCACAGCCAACTGGGGCCGCTGGGTGGAGTGGAAGCGAATCGCCCGTGAAGACGAGCCGCGCCGCGTGTCACTGGAAGTCATGCTGCGCGGCACCTGTGATCGCACCCGCCTGCTGGATTTGGTGGAGAACTTCACGCTGTTTTCTGAACACAAAGCGGGGCTGGTCAAGATCATTGCGCAGAATCACCAGTTTCTGGGTGTTAACAACGCTATCGCATCCATGCTGGAAGCCCGCAAGTTGGGCCACGGGCGCGGCGGTGTATTCTGGCAAACCCAGGGCAGCGGCAAGAGTTTTTCCATGGTGTTCTACGCGCAAAAGGTGCTGCGCAAGCTGATCGGCAACTGGACGTTTGTGGTGGTGACCGACCGCACGGAACTGGACGAACAAATTGCCAAGACCTTCAAGGCCGTTGGCGCGGTGAGCGAGGCCGAGGGTGACGAATGCCATGCCGCCAGCGGCGCGCACTTGCGCGAACTGCTGCGCGGCAACCACCGTTATGTATTTACCCTGGTGCATAAATTCCAAACACCGGAATTGCTGTGCGACCGCTCGGATGTGATTGTGCTGACCGACGAAGCGCACCGCAGCCAGTACGACACGCTAGCGCTGAATATGCGCTCAGCTCTGCCCAAAGCCATGTTCATGGCCTTCACCGGTACGCCGCTTATTGCGGGCGAAGAGCGCACCAAGGAAGTGTTTGGCGACTATGTGTCCATTTACGACTTCCAGCAGTCCATTGAAGACGGTGCCACGGTGCCGCTGTTCTATGAGAACCGCACGCCTGAGTTGCAATTGGTCAACCCCGACCTGAACGACGACATCTACCAACTCATTGAAGATGCCGACCTCGACCCCGAGCAGGAAGCCAAGCTGGAGCGTGAGCTGGGGCGGCAATACCACCTGATTACACGCGATGACCGGCTAGACACAGTGGCCAAAGACATCGTGCGGCACTTTCTGGGCCGTGGCTTTGTGGGCAAGGCCATGGTGGTATCCATCGACAAGGCCACCGCATTGCGGATGCATGACAAGGTGAAGCTGCACTGGGCGGCGGATATGGCCAAGACGCAGAAGGAGCTGGGCAAGCTGGCCTATGTGCCGGTGGAAGGCGGCATGACCGCCGAGCAAGCCCGGCGCGATGTTCGCATGGCTGAATTGAAACAGCGGCTGAACGTGCTGACGACCACCGACATGGCCGTGATCGTGTCGCCCGGGCAAAACGAGATTCAACAGATGCAAAAGCTGGGGCTGGACATCGAGCCCCACCGCAAGCGCATGAACGAGTCGAACCCCGGCCTGGACGAAAAGTTCAAAGACACGGACGACCCGCTGCGACTGGCGTTTGTCTGCGCCATGTGGCTGACCGGCTTTGACGCGCCAAGCTGCTCCACCGTGTATCTGGACAAGCCCATGCGCAACCACACGCTGATGCAGACCATTGCTCGGGCCAACCGCGTGTTCCCGGGCAAATACAGCGGGCTGATTGTGGACTACGCCAATGTGTTTGCATCTCTGGAAAAAGCGCTGGCCATTTACGGTGCAGGCAAAGATGGCACCAGCCCGGTCAAAGACAAAGACCAATTGGTGGCTGAACTGCGCCGCTGCGTCGTGGATGCGACGGCATTTTGTGCCAAGCATGGCGTGATGTTGACGGACATGGAGCAACTTAACGGTGGCGGGCTGGAGCGTTTGCAGGCGATTGCGGATGCTCTCAATGCATTGATTTCGCCCGACCCTTTGCGTCGTGACTTCTTTGGCCACGAGCGACTGGTTTCCACGCTGTACAAGGCGGTGAAGCCTGACCCTGTGGCGCTGGAGTTCGCCAGCCGTGTGGCGTGCCTGGCTACGATTGCCGAGGCCATTCGTGCCAAGCTGAACCCGAACCCGACCGACATTTCCAAGGTGTTGGGAGACATCAACACGCTGCTGGACGAATCCATCACCGGACACGCCATTCGCGACCAAGGGCCACCGGCGCTGGATCTGTCAAAGATTAACTTTGAAGTGCTGGCCAGCCGGTTCAAGCAGTCGAAACACAAGAACACCGACCTGGAAGTGTTGAAAGCGGCGATACGTGCCAAGTTGGAAAAGATGGTGGAGCTGAACCGCACCCGCGCCGATTTTTCCGAAAAGTTTGAAGAGCTGATTGAAAGCTACAACGCAGGTAGCCGCACTATCGAGGCGCTGTACCAAGAGCTGCTGGATTTGAGTAACAGCCTGAATGTTGAAGAGCAGCGCCATGTGCGCGAGAACATCACCGAAGAAGAGTTGGTGATCTTCGACATCCTGACGCGGCCATCCCCCGAGCTGGGAACTGAGGAGCGCGCGGAAGTTAAGAAGGTCGCACGGGAGCTGCTGGCACGGCTCAAAGAATTGCTGGTGCTCAATTGGCGACAGAAGTCCACTGCGCGGTCGCAGTTGAAGCTGACGATTGAAGACACGCTGGATTCAGGGCTGCCACGCGCTTACACGCCAGAGCTTTACCAGCAGAAATGTTCGGCGGTTTTTGAGCATGTTTTTGAGAGCTATCCGGAGCGGAATGCTGGGGTGTATGCCTGAACGATGGCAGGCGCGGCATGATGCGCTGGTGCATCAGTCATTTGATGGGATGGGGCTTAGTTCGAGCCGTCGAGTAAATTGATGTAGTCCGACACACATATCGTGGCAATAGTAGCCAGGGGCGGATGTGCAGGGCCAAAAGTAGTGCTTCCCAGTGGCTTTACATCGAAGGAAACATTTACAAAACGGGAGTCGTCCGCGTGGCAACCAAGATCGAAACTGTTGAATCAATTTGGGCACAACTTCCTGATTTGGAAGCCATGAGTCAGGCCACTGTTGACGCCAGCCTAAAGGGCTGGGAAGAATTGGTGATCGCATGCCTTGAGGCGGGCATGCTTGCACCAATGGTTCCAACTTCAAAACCAATGGACGCGAGGCTGGTTACGGCAGCGCCATTCTTGAAGTGCGCGCTGGATGACTTGCGTGCTACTTGGATACTGATTCACCGAGGATATACGGCGCAAGCTGCTTCTGTGGCGGCGTCGCTTTTCGAGAATGCGTTAGTCGCAGCAGTCATCGCTGGCTCCACAGACTTGGCCAATCAGGCCAAAAAGTCCAAGGACGGCGAAATTCCATGGGGTGCAAAAGAACTGTGTCAGCTTGATACAAAAAGAGAAATGGCGATTTCCAAGGTGAACGGGAAACCGTACACGCAAAAGATGTATGAAGACGATTGGACGATTTCATATTTTCACTACAAGTGGCTGTGTCAGGTGAAACATCCGACCTGGCAAGCGGCAACACATGCGCTGAAATCCACCTTAGTAAACGAAACGGAGTTTGCTGTTCGACCTGGGCCAAACAATCTAGCTGATGACCAGCAAGTTAAAGCGAGGGTCATTGCCGTGGCCTTGATTAAGTCGCTTCAAGCAATCAAATCGTTTTTTCTAACCCTCGATGGGCATGAGGGTTCAGTGGAATATTCGACATTTGAAGACAAAGTAAACCAAGTGCATTTCGGCGTTGCAGAGCTCATCAAACTGCAATATGGAAAGCCATCGCCCATCGAGGTGCTGAATAGAGGTTTTATCAAGACCGACTTTGCAACCCTTAAAGAACGGTTTGACGAATAACTCACTGAGAAGCACCCTAACTTCTCCACCTATGGCCACCTCAAATACCCCCATCCTCAAATGAGCCTGAGCCGGGTTAATCATGTCGCTTCATCCCCAGAGCGCAGCGCCAATCCGCAGGCAGTGCGCCCGGCATGACCGCGCTGGTAGATGGAAGTGCTACGCTATCAGCCTAAAACGAAGCATCAATATGGCAACTATCCAAGGGAAGTCAGCGGTTAGAACGAGCATCATCGGAAAAGCGCCAAAGCGCGAGAACGGCGGCGACGGCACTGAGAGGATATTGGAGATCGTTCGTGATGGAAGTTCGTTCTACATACACCTTCATTCGCCGAACAATCTCGAAAATGGCTGGGCAACCACTGTTCCATCTTATGCGCTCTTGGCAGCAGTAAAGGAATGAGCGCTCCTTGGTTGCCAACCTGCTGGCACACCGAAGGATCGTCACTCACTCACGCCGTCGCGGTAGCTGATCAAACCCAAGCGCAGCACTTTTATAAGCCAAATAGGCCACTAGCCCTCGTAGAACGTGCGCAAGCAGCTATCAATTACATAGCGGATTGCAAGTCTGGGTCATCAGTAATGGAGAGTAGCTTGGTGCCCTGTCCGCCGCTTCACCCCCGCATCACCCAGCAAGCGAGCTAAATCCCGGTGTAATTCCTGTGTAATCGGGCAGAGAAAATTACACAAAACGCCAGAACCACATGGAATGTCCAAAATCACCCAAATGGAAAAACCGTAGGAAAATCAGCAACTTAGGAAGTTTTCAGAATCGGATAGACTTCGGCATACGCCTCGATCTGAAGACTGTTAATCCGTAGGTCCCTGGTTCGAGCCCAGGTCGAGGAGCCATGATAAGCCTTATGGGCACTAGAGAGCCTGCTACTTAATTGCTAGCAGGCTTTTCTTTTTGTAGCGCGAAAGTGTAATTCCTGTGTAATTGCGTCGGGAAAATGCACGCCACCACCAACTGGACATCTGCAATCAGTTGGGCGGAACAACTTTTCCCTGGTCACCTCGAACTCGGACTCGGGGAGGTTCATTGGACAGGGTCCCTCTTCTGAGCTTCGTGACAAGCGAAAGTCCTCGATAAATTGCCTCCACTTCCAAGTCTTGGCCCGATGCCGTCAGCCGAGGTGCGGGAGTGGTAGTCGAGAATGGGCTGTGCGATGAAATTTTCTCAACGTATGAAGTTGCGTAGCCATCCACCCATTGCATGGAACGTGAGAACAACATGTTCGCGAGATAAATTCGCTGTGCCGCCTTGCTGAATTGCAGAAGCTGCTTGTTTGAAACCGATACAGACGATGGGTCGAATGTTTTAGGGCTCGAAAACAACGGGCCAATTTGAAGCTGATCTTTGATGGAATTTAGAATGAGCTTTTGAAGCACAGCGGCTTGTAACTGATACGGGTTCACCGGAATCAAGATACGTTGAAACTGAGAGCACTCAGTCAACTTGAACTTGTCTCGTTCAATTACTTTTTCGTCCACATAGTGATGTTCTCCTTGAAACTCAAATGCCAAACGAAAGTCCTCCAGGATGACGTCGAGTTCGAGATTGGCTCCCGTCTTGGGATTCACTAAAAATGACGGCTTTGCACCTAGGCGTCGCGGAGTCTTGTCTACCGTGAGGGTGACGAATAGATCAAGGTAGCAATTGAGAAGCGTCTCCCCGTAGGACGCGCATTCTCCAGCGTACTTCGTTGAACGGCGCTGACCAAGGGCCGCAATTACCATATCGTTCAGTACCTCAATCTCTCGATGGAACAGAGGTATCGGAAAGCCTAGACGGACAGCGTCTTCGCGAAGCCCAAATAAATAGCGAACGAGAGTAGGAATGTCTTTGAGGGAGTTCTCTGAGCCGGGCTCCTTTCGCAACAAATCTCGAAGGACAATGTCAACGCGGCCTAGGCGTTGTTTGAAACTCTGAAAGAGACTGGTTCCCGCAATCGCCAACAAATATGCCTCGTGATCGATTTTGACCAACCGTCTCACTCTTTCTCGTTGTTGCTTGTCCATGGGCATCGGTACCTTGAAACGATAAAGTCGCCGGGCATCCTAGTTCAGTCGCAGTTCTCAGAAGCTCGGCCCCTATAGATTTGACTAGCGGCACAGCCAAATCCGAGTCATTCGGAACCTATCAAGACGCTCCCGATTTGTACCTTTCTGCCAGCTTATCCATCGCAGTTTGAATGTGCGCGCCGTTCTGGTGGCTGTAGCGTTCGACCATGCTCAGGTTCTTGTGACCGCTGATCCGCTTCACTGTGGGCAGGTCCACGCCGGCCTGCACTAGGTGCGTGATGGCCGTATGGCGCAACGTGTGACGCACCACCTGTTTGACATCCAGCCCCGCCGCCAGCACACAGCGGCGAAATGGCTTGTCCAGATTGACCGTGCGCCCGTCCTTGGCTGCGGGTGAAGGAAAGAGCCATTGTTCGCCGGGTCGCAAGGTCGCAACGTAGGCGGACAGGTATTCACCAAGGTCGGCGGTAATGGGTTGCTCACGCGCCCCGGCCTTGGCCTTGGGGATATAGATGACAAGCTGTCGCAGATTGATGTGCTCACGCCGAATGCTGAAAATCTCGGTCTTGCGCATTGAGGTAGCCAGCCCGATTTTGATGAAGGGATGAATCTGGTGGTTCTGGTCGCCTTCTGCCACTTTCAGCAGCCGCTCGACTTGTTCGACCGTCAAATAGGTCATGCGCCCCGAATGCTCTTTCAGGCGTTTGATGGTGGCGGGCCGGTGATCCACCCAGCCCCACTCCACCGCCTTGCTGAACAGGTGCGACAGCGCCGCCAATTCGCGGTTGATCGTGGCCGGTTTGGTTTCGCCGCCGACGGATGGTTTACCGCCTGGCCCATTGGGGCGCACAACCAATTCGCTGCCGCGCTGTTTCTTGTACCGCTCCACGTCAAACGTGGTGATCTTGGCAAGCTGGGTATCACCGAAAAACGGTGTCAGGTGCATGTTCAGGCGGTAGCCCTTCATGGGCAGGTCTTTGCCGTCTTCCTGCACTAGCTTGGCAAGGTATTGGCTGGCTGCGTCGCTGAACGTCAGCGCGAGTTTGCGGCCCTTGGGCAGATTCAGGCGACCAGCCTTCGCATCTTGGCGTGCCTTGTCGATAAATTCCTCTGCCTGTGTGCGCGTGGTGCCGTCGGACTCTCGCCCAATGACGCGGTGAATGCGCTGGCCGTCGACCATGACATTGACGCTGAACACGCCGTCGCTATTGGCCTGACGCTCAAAGGTGATGCCGTGCTCATTGAGCTTGTCGCCAGCAGCAAGCTTGCGCATGGCCGGGCGGGTGAGTTTGGTGAAGGTCTTTGCCATGATGCGTCCGGTCAGAAGGGGATGTCATCTGTCATGTCGTCAAAACCTGATGGCGCTACCTCTTTTAAGGCCGTCTTTTTCTTGTAGATCGTGCCCGCTGCAATTTTTTCCTGAATGTCACTAACCCACTTTCGACCCGCGTCCGGGCCTGCTTCGTGCGCAGCTAACAGTGACACCCAAAATCGACGAAGTACCGAAAACACAACGTCTTCCAAAACCGTGAAATCCCACTGACGAACGCCACTCCTGCGCTGCATTGCTGGAGCCAATAGCTGACTGTCGTTCAACAGCTTCCAGCGCTCTTGCTCTTCGTGTGTAAGCAGATCTGGGTAGAGAATTGCGAGCCGGACGAATCGCTCGGACTGGTCAACGTCCCAAAGCTTGGTTTCCACATCACTCAAAAAGACGGATTCGTCACCGTTGTAGCCACTGCCGTGGTACATCTCCACGCCTTTGAAGCTCTGCTGGACGGCCCATTCGACAAAGCTGGAGAGCGTACGCCGATGCTTTCGCGCCGCCAGCTCAGCCAAATAGTGAAGCTGAGAGTCCATCCGCACCGTGACGATCTCAGAACGGGAGAGTTTGCCGCCACCACCCTTACGGTTGCTTTCCGGTTTTTCTGTTGCCATGTCGTGTCCTTTGGTTCAAAGGTTCTATTACCTTCTGCGAAAGTCTATCACTACAATAGTTCTTTGACAATCTACTATTGAATAAATTATTCTCGTAGTGTCTTAACTTACACAGCAACAAATCATGACACAACCTCAAATCAAGCCCATCGAAGTAGTCACTTACCCGGATGGCCGTATGGATACGTGCAATACCTCAAAGTACACCGGCCTTTCTGACAAGACTTTGGCCATGATGCGCTGCAACGGCAACGGCCCAAAGTTCATAAAACGTGGCCGCGTCTTCTACTTTCAGTCCGATGTTGACACTTGGATGAACGCCAACGGCCGCATGACCAGCACCGCCCAGGCCAAACACGCAGCCTCCTAATTGGCCCCAGCGGCCTAAAAGGGAGCACACCATGAACGACCTGATCGAACAATTCAGGCAGGTCATTGCAGCGGCAGGATTGACACCACCGACTGAAATCATTGACGACGGCGTAATCCACCGTTTCAGCACCAGCGGCAAACCCACCCACAAAAATGGCTGGTACATGCTGCACAGCGACGGCATCGCCGCAGGGGCGTTTGGCGACTGGCGCGAGGGCTTTACCCAAAACTGGTGCAGCAAGGCGGACACGACCATGACCGAAGCGGAGCGGATCGCGCACCGTGAGCGCGTCAAGGCCATGCAGCGCCAGCGTGAAGATGACCTGGCACAGCGCCAGCAAATGGCAGCAGCGGACGCACTCAAGCGCTGGACGGCAGCCACACCCTGCACCCAGCACGACTACCTGACCCGCAAAGGCATCCAGCCCCATGGTGCAAAGATTGAAGGCGAGAAGCTGTTGATCCCTTTGCGTGACACGGTGGGCACGGTGCACAGCTTGCAAACCATCGCACCCGACGGCACCAAGATGTTCATGTCGGGCGGCAGGGTCAAAGGCTGCTATTTCGGTATCGGCAAACCCAAGGGTGCGCTGATCGTGTGCGAGGGCTTTGCCACCGGCGCAAGCATCCACGAATGCACGGGCCATGCGGTCGCTGTCGCTTTCAATGCGGGCAACCTTGAGGCCGTCGCCCTGGCACTGCGCGGCAAGTACCCCGCTCTCAAAATCATCATCGCCGCAGACGACGACCATCAGACCCCCGGCAACCCTGGTATGACCAAAGCCACGGCAGCGGTGCAAGCAACGGGTGCCACCCTGGCGGTGCCGGTGTTTAAGGCGACAACATCATGAACGACATGACCGACTTCAACGACCTGCACCAACTGGCAGGGCCAGACGCGGTAAGGGAGTGCATTTATACCGCTATCAATTCAGTAGCTGCTTGCGCAATTGATACGGGGGCTACAGGCCAATTAGGCATATGGCCGGAGCCGAAGGAGGTTAAAACCGATCTTCCACTTGCTCCAACCTTTGACGCCAAGACATTGCTGCCCCCAACGCTGGCTGACTTTGTACTGGACGAAGCCGACCGCATGCCGTGTTCGCCTGACTACATCGCGGCGGCGCTGATCGTGTGCCTGGGCTCGGTCATTGGTGCGCGCTGCGGCATCAAGCCCAAGCGCCGGGACGACTGGATCGTGACCCCGAATCTGTTTGGCGGCATCGTGGGCGACCCGTCGTCCAAGAAGTCGCCCGCCCTGGGCACAGTGACGCGCTTTCTGGATCGGTTGGAGGCCAAAGAAGCGGAAAAGCTGGAGGATGCCAAGAAGATTTTCACAGCCGAAACCGCAGCCTTTGAGGCCCACCAGTCCGCCGTCAAGGCCAGCATGAAGAAGGCCGCAGTCGGCAAAGGCGACCACCTCAAAATGAACGCCGCCATTGCAGACCTGCAAGACCTGCAACCCCCGGAAGAACCCAAAGAACGGCGTTTCAAATCCAACGACTCCACCGTGGAAAAGCTGGGCGACCTCCTGGTGCACAACCCGCAGGGCATGCTGGTCTACCGGGATGAGTTGATCGGCCTGCTTGCCTCCTGGGAGAAAGAAGGCAAAGAAGGCGACAAGGCTTTCTATCTGGAAGGCTGGAACGGCACCGCCAGCTTCAACATTGACCGCATCGGGCGTGGCAGCCTGCACATCAAAAACCTGTGCATCTCGGTGTTCGGCGGCATCCAGCCGGAATTGCTGGAACGCTACCTCGCCGGTATCGCCAACTCGTTGGACAACGATGGCCGCATTCAACGGTTTCAAGTGATGGTGTACCCCAACGCTGTTGCTTGGGAATGGCGCGACCGCTACCCGGTCAAGGGCGCACGCGAGGCGGTGCGTGATCTGTTTGACCGGCTGGCCGTGTTTGACCCGGTGCAGGACGGTGCCACACCCCATGACGACTTTGTAAAGCTGTCCCACTTCTGCTTTGACGACGCGGCGCAAGACATCTTTGTGGAGTGGTGCACCGAGTTGCATACGGTGCATATCGCCAGTGAGCAAAACCCATTGATGCAGCAACACTTTGGCAAGTTTGAAAAACTGTTCTGCTCCATCGCCTTGATCCTGCACTTGGCAGAGGGCTCCATTGGCCCGGTAACGGCCACCAGCGCACTGCGCGCAGCAGCATGGTGTGAGTACCTGACCGGCCATGCACGTCGCATCTATGGCTTGGTGGAGGCCGCCAAAGTGACCACCGCCCGCATGGTCAGCCGCCGACTGGCCGAGGGCAAGTTGGACGACGGCTTCACCGTGCGCGACATGGTGCGCAAACAATGGTCTGGTGTCACCACCGCCATGCAAGCCGAAACCGCCCTTGCCATCCTGGAAGAAAACGGCCATGTGCAAAGTCAGGACGGCATCAACACGCTGGGTCGCCCGACCGTCCGCTACTACGTCAACCCGCAAATCAAGAAGGTGGCGAAATGATCACTTGGGCGGAACGTGCAAAGGCGGCAATTTCACAAAAGGGCCAGAACGGCACTGCCAAAACTGACGAAACCGCTGCGTTGAGACTTTTGACAGTTTCGGCAGTAGCTACCGAGGCCGTTTCTGCAAAGCCAGAGCGACTTTCGACAGTTTTGGCAGTGCCCTTCCCCGCCGTATTGGAAAAACACAATTCTTCTATCGCGGTGACCGAAGACCCCGACCGCTATTGCTGGCCGCATTCTTCGGCCATGAATAGCGCGGAGATTGATCTGTTCACGGCGCGCCTAAACCGATTCACCGAAAAAGGTTTGACTTGCAACTATGGCGAAGCGCTGGCCGATAAGCTGGTGCTTCGCGACCGCGATCAGGACGACCGACGCATTTGCCTGGAGTGCAAGCACTTGGACGGGCATGGGGCTGGGTCATGGCGCTGCGGTAACTGGCGGGCCGCTGGTGTTGCTATCAGCTCGCGTGATGCGCAACTGCCTGCCGATCTGGTGGTGCAACTCCAGCGCTGTGACGGATTCACTGCACACCCAAGATCCACATTGCAAGGAACCAAAGATGAACACAGCCACCACTGACAAAACTGCCGAAATAGCGGACCCCAATCAACAGCCTTACAACGTGGTGCGCTTCAACGCCCTCAAGCACGGCATTTTGAGCCGCTACACCGTGCTCAGCCACGAAAGCCATGCCGACTATGAAAGCCTGGTCAACTCGCTGATGGATGAGCACTTGCCAGCGGGTGCCACTGAGCAGCATTTGATTGAAGAGCTGGCCAGCGTGATCTGGCGCAAGCGCCGGGTGCTGCAAGCCGAGGGTGCCACCATCAACAAGGGCCTGAAGGAATCCGCCCGCAGTGCCAAGACGGTGATACCGGCAGCAGCACCGTTTGAGATGGGGCTGTCAGGCGAGGGCACCGACATTCGCGACCTGATGGATTTGAAACCCGAAGACGTGACCGAAAGCCAGCGCGCAGCCCGCCACGACCTGGATGCCACCAACAAGGCCAGCGCGATACTGCGCAAAGGCGGCGAACGCGCCTACGACAAGGCCCTACGCGCCCTGCTACCCGATTCACGGGACTGGTGGGACAGCTACGTGGAGGAAGAGGAATACACCGCCGATGCCGTCGGCTTGGCCAGCTTCATCACAGAGCACCTGTCACCCCTGTGCCATCAGCAAGAAAAAGAATCCCGCCACCACGACGCCATCGTGAATCAAACCATTGGCGAGGGGATGCAAGTCTATAGGCTGGAGAAGCTCTCCCGCTACGAAACCCACCTCGACCGCAAGTTTGAGCGCACTTTGGCCATGCTGATCAAGCTGAAAGACCTCAGAAGTAGGTGCGCAACGTAAAAGCATGCGTACTTTCCAGCAACACCTAAACCGCCATGAACCCAGCATCCATGCGGGTTGCAGCGCGATTCATGGGTTTTCAGGTCATAAGCCCAACGCAACTTGCCTAATGATTTCGGCAAAAACCGGAGAATAAAAATGGGTGGACGCGGAAGTGGTCGGCTAAGCAGTTACAGCGGCAAAGCGGTGACCAATGATTCCATGCCGCTGGACATTCGCAAGATCACGCGCAAGGGCTTGTTGGTGCCGGGCAGCCGCTTTAGCTGGCAATGGCTGGTGAACGACCGGCATGTAGCGGGCATCAGCATCCGGGTGGACTTCCCCGAAAGCATGTTGCTGTCTTACCGCATGAAGAGCACCGGCGAAGTGGTCGAGCAGCGAGTGCAGACGCAAACATCACCCTGTCACCTGGGCGGGCAGCGTTACTGGTTCACCTGCCCACGGTGCAGTAAACGTGTGGCAGTGCTCTACGCGCCGGGCCGGTACTTTGCCTGTCGCCAGTGCGGCGGGCTGGGCTACCCCACGCAAAATGAAGGTGCTGGCGACCGTGCGTCCAGCCGCGCTGAGAAGCTTCGCAAACGCTTGGGCTGGGAGGCTGGCATTTTGAATGACAGCGGCGGCAAACCAAAAGGCATGCACTGGAAGACCTACCATCGACTCAAAAACCACCACGATGATTTGGTGCAAATCAGCCTCTACGACATCAGCCGCAAGTTGGGTTTTCTGCACAAGTTGCTGGATGGGTAAATCTGTTTCGCAAAATGGGAGTTAACAAGCGCTTCGGCAGTGAGAATCTGAGGTGTTACTGGTTTGCTTCGATCTGCCGGATTTAGGGAGCCTGTCCTGAATTTTGTGTTTGAGGCAGCGCCAAGCCAACTTACTCTACCCCCTAAAATAATGCAACTTATGAATGCATTGAATTCAGTGACGGGCGCAATAGCTCAGACAACTGGCTATCGGTCTTGGTCACCGAAGCATCATGTCGCTGTGGCCCTAGTTTTGCTAATCGGTATTGTGCTTCTCGCATGGGGCATGGTGTCGCAGCAGCGCACTCAGCTGCGTCATCAGCAGGCTGAACTGGGGCAGTTGGAGCAATCGCTTAAAGCCGTCGCCACCCAAGTGGCACCGCCTGTTCGCAATCAACCAGACTTCACGCATGGCTGGCCGCAGCGTGACGAGATCAATGCGGTGGTGCGTTTTATAGGGACGCTGGTGCCGCAGCATCAAGTCAATTTGGGGCAATTGACACTATCGCACACGGCTTCGAGCGCTCAGGCTGCGGGGCGCGTAGATATCGCCCTCACTATGAATGGCACTTATGCGAGTGGCAAGGCCGTGCTGTCTGAGCTGTTCAACCGGTATCCAAGCCTTGCGATGCAATCGCTGATTGCGACGCCGCGCTCGGGTGATGCCTCGCGGATCGATTGGATATTGGCTTTGACGCTGTATGTGAAGGACTAGCCGTGAGCGCAATGTCGGCATTTCTCTTGCGATACAAAAAAACCTGGATAGGGCTGCTCCTTTTTGGTCTGGCGTTGATGTGGTGGGCGGCTTTGTCCAAAAAATCTATACCGCCCGCTCCTGGTGGCGCAGCTCAAAGAATGACTGGCGGATTGGCGGCTGGGGCAAACGTACAAGAGCAAATTGCGCTGCCTTCGCAGATTGAGCGTCAGCCTTTGGAAGCCTCCAATCGCGATCCGTTTGCTGTGTATCTGCCGCCTCAGCCCAAACCACCAGCACCCAAGAAAGCGCCTCCTCCTATGCTGACTGCGGTGTCACCTCCACCTCAAGCGGTGGCTGCGCCCAGCCCGCCACCCTTAAATTTGCGTTTTCTCGGGCAGGCCACCACACCGGAAGGCGAGCGGTTGATCTATGCCGCACTCGGCGATACGCCCGTGTTGCTCTCCAAAGGCGCGAATCTGCCCAATGGCTATCAGGTCACCAGTATTGAACCCAGATTTGTGACCCTGATGTTTACGCCCCTCAATTTCTTGGCGCAATTGGCCTTGCCCGAGCCGCCACGGTACGAAATCAGATGAGATTGTTTTCTTCACGCAGATTAAGCATCGCCTTAGTTTCAATTCTGCTCTTGGCCAGCTGTTCGCAGCAGCGCATCCGAGACTCCGCCAGTGAACAAATCCGTAATGCTGACTATGAAGCCGCGATCAAAGGCCTGCAAGACGGTGTGAGTAAATATCCTGAAAGCGCTTTGTTGCGGGCAGGCTTGGTGCAAGCCAAGTCGGATGCGATTACCCGCCTGATCGCACAAGCTGTGCAAGAGCGCACCGATGGCCGCTTTGACCAGGCTGACAAAACGCTGGCTCGGGTCATGAAACTCGATCCAGACAATGCGCGCTTGGCAGCGTTGAAGTTGGAGTTTGAGCAAACGCGCCGCGTGCAAAAAGCGCTGGACGATGCCCGCAATTTGCTCGCACAGGGCAACAAAAGCGTCGCGCTGCGCGTGATTACGGCCGCACTGCGCGATGCGCCACGCAATAGCGATTTACTGGCTTTGCAACGCCAGTTGGAGTTAGACCAACGCCTGGCGTCTGGTTCGAGCCGTGGCTTGGCCGAAACGCGTCCGATCAGCTTGGATTTTAGGAATGCGACGGTGGGCACTTTGCTGGAGGCCATCACGCGCGGCAGCAGCATCAACTTCATGCTGGACCGCGATGTGCGCTTGGATGGCCGCGTCACGATCTACATGAAATCAGGCAAGGTAGAAGACGCGCTAGACATGATTTTGAGTGCGAACCAACTGACCAAGCGCGTCGTCGACCCACAGACAGTATTAATCTACCCAAATACCCCGGACAAGGTACGCGAGCATCAAGAGCTGGTCATCCGGGTGTTTCATTTGGCGCATGTGGAAGCAAAGACCACGGCACAGATGCTGCGCAATCTACTCAAGCTCAAAGAGCCCTATGTGGACGAGAAGGCCAATATGTTGGCATTGCGCGAACCGCCCGACGTGATTGCACTGGCAGAGCGATTGGTGGCGCTTCACGATGTGGCGCAGGCCGAGGTGATGCTGGATGTCGAGGTGCTGGAGGTCAGGACCGCACGTCTGACGGAGCTGGGCGTTAACTTTCCAAATGGCTTTTCTTTAACGCCGCTAGGGGCGGCGGGGTCATCTGGTCTCACGGTCGACAGCTTGCGCGATATCAACTCAAGCCGGGTGGGGGTGAGTGTCGGCAGCATCCTGGTGAACCTGAGGCGCGAGGTGGGTGATTTCAACACTTTGGCCAATCCCAAAATCCGTACCCGCAGCAAAGAAAAGGCGCGCATTTTGATTGGTGACAAAGTGCCTGTAATTACGACGACCAACAGCGGAGCGGGTGGCTTGGTGTCTGAGAACGTCAGTTACCTGGATGTGGGATTGAAGCTTGACGTGGAGCCAACGGTCTCACCCGATGATGAGGTGTCTATTGCAATCACGCTGGAGGTGAGCTCTGTAGTGAGAGAGATCACCAGCGCAGGCGGCTCAACGGCTTTTCAGATTGGCACGCGCAATGCAAATACGGTGCTCCGCCTTAGGGACGGTGAAACCCAGATTCTGGGCGGCTTGATCAGCAATGATGACCGCTCTGCCGCTAACCGGGTGCCAGGCTTGGGCGATTTGCCAGTGGCGGGGCGCTTATTCTCTAGCCAGCGTGACGAATTCCAGCGCACAGAATTGATCTTGGCAATTACGCCACGTATTTTGCGTCCAGCCCCTCGGCCAGACATCGCGCAAGCTGAGCTATGGATTGGGAGTGAAGCCAATGTGCGGCTGCGTGCAGCGCCGCAAGCGCTACCGCTTGAGCAATCAAGACTTACTACTGCGGTTGTTGGCACAGCGGTTGGCGTAGTTACTGCATCCACCGCAGCGCCTGCAGCAACGGCTTCAAGCGCGGGCCGTTCACCTGCCCTCATTCCGAATGCTTTACCTGCCAATGTGCAACTGCTTTGGACGGCACCGACTGAAGTGAAAGTGGGCGATAGTTTTAATGTCACCGTGACTGCAGCGAGCGGCACGGCATTGCGCGGCTTGCCGGTGGAAATGTTGTTTTCTTCGGCGCAGCTGGAGGTGGTGTCGATCGCTGAAGGGGGTTTTCTCAAGCAAGGTAATAGCAACACGAGTTTCGTACAGGCTGTAAATGCGACGGCTGGGCGCATCAATGTGGGCTTGGTGCGCAATGAAGGAGAGGGGGCGATTGGGGAGGGTACTTTGTTCACGATTCAATTTAAAGCCAGAGCGGCTGGTGCGGCGCAATTGAGCTTTAGCAGCGTGCGACCGCTGGGTACTGCAGGTACTGTTGCAACGCAACCCCTGCCTATGGCTTCAATCACTGTCAAATGAATTGGTTTATTCGATCCAACCACAAGCTTGCGGGCTACACACTGGTGGAACTGCTGGTCGTAATGGCGATCCTAGGCGTGCTTTCGGCGGCTGTGATGCCACTGGGCGAGGTCTTGTTGCGCTCTCAAAAGGAACGGGAGCTACGCCTGGCGCTATGGGAGATTCGCACGGCGATTGACGATTACAAAAAAGCGGTTGACAAAGGCGCGATAAAAGCCGGCGCTGGTGACAGCGGATATCCGCCGAATCTTGAGGCCTTGATGATGGGTGCAGCCGATGTGCGCGGCAATGCCAATGGCCAGGTGGTGTATTTCCTTCGTAGGCTCCCACGCGATCCGTTCGCGCCTGCTGACCTGCCAGCCGCACAAACATGGCGTTTGCGCAGTTATGCCTCGCCCCCGAATAAACCTGCCGCAGGAAGTGATGTGTTTGATGTGCTGCCTACCGCTACGGGCACAGCACTCGACGGTAGCGCCTACAGTGACTGGTGAGGCGGCGATGCGCGCTGAGCAAGGGCTGACCTTGATCGAGTTGCTGGTCGTCATGGCTTTGCTGGCCATTTTGGCGAGCATTGCCACACCGCGATATCTCGATCGCGTAGAGCAATCGCGCGAGGTGGTGCTCAAGCAAAACCTGCATGGCATGCGCACCGCGATTGACCAGTATTACCGCGACAAAGCCAAATACCCAGAGTCGCTCCAAGTCTTGGCCGATGAGCGCTACATCCGCGCCGTACCAGAAGACCCGATGACAGGGCGTACCGATACGTGGGTGGTGGTACCGCCAAAGGGCGGGCAAGCGCAAGTTTTTGATGTGAAAAGCGGCTCGGCGGAGCGGACCAAAGCGGGTATCAGCCATGCCAGCTGGTAAACAATCTGGTTTTACTCTCCTTGCAGTGCTGGTGGCGTTGGTGTTACTGGCTCTGGGGGTGAACCAAGTGACGACCGTCGTCTCTCAACAGGCCCAGCGCGAGCGGGAAGCGCAGCTACTGCAAATTGGCTTGGCCTACCAGCAAGCGATCGGCAATTTCTACGAAAGCACGCCAGGCACTGTCAAACGCTGGCCCAGAGATGTATCTGACTTGCTCGAAGACAAGCGCTTCGTGACTTTGCGCAGGCATTTGCGCAAAGCCTATGTCGATCCTGTTGCGACTGGCGCGGATTGGGGTTTTATTCGAGCAAGCGATGGCGGGATACAAGGCGTTTACAGCCAAAGCGAGTTGGCACCGATTCGCTCAGCTGCGTTGGAATTATCTGGGCTAAGCCTACCTGCGGCTAGCCAGTACAGGCAGTGGGAGTTTGTTTACGTGCCGAATACGGTTAAACGCTGAAGTAGAAGCAATGCCGCTATCTTCAACATCCGCCGAAGAACAAGCCGCTGCTCCTACCGGAGCGAGCCGTGGCCCATCGCGGTTCACCAGGCAAGACTTTGCTTTGCTTTGCCGTGAGTTAAAAACTCTCGTGCAGGCCGGTATGACGGTCGTTGAGGCGGTGGATGCGTTGGCGAGCTCATCAGGCTCGGCGGCGGCAAGCTTGAGTCATCGGTTACATGCTTTGCTGAGTCAAGGGCTATCCTTATCTAACGCCATGGAGCAGATTCCTGGCACCCCTGGCGTGTTGGTGGCTGCGATTCGCTCAGGCGAGCGCACGGGCAATCTGCTGGAGGCGTTGGATGATTTCTTGCAGTTTGATGGGCTGGTCGCCAACCTGCGCAGTAAAGTGATTAGTGCGTCTATTTATCCTTTGCTGGTCACCAGTCTGGGCATTGGCATTTCGCTGTTTTTGCTGATTGTGGTGATGCCGAATTTTTCGCGAATGTATACGAGTTTGCGAGGCGGCGCGACTGGTGGAACGGCCTTTGTGATTCAAATCAGTCAATGGATGAACCTGTATCAAACCGAAGTGATGCTTACGGTAATCACTTTGCTAGCGCTGATGGCGGCCAGTTTATGGGGCGGCGGCACGGTGCGTTGGCTGGAGTGGCTGGAGCGCGTTCCTGGCGTGCGCGGCAAGGTGGACGATTTCAGACTGGCGATGATGTACCAAGCCTTGGGCCTGCTGCTCAAGGGCGGGTATCCCATGGTGACTGCGCTGTCGGTGGCGGCGCAATCGAGTTTGTCGCCACGCCTTCAGGCCGCGCTATCGCGCAGCCAATTAAAAATAGCCCGCGGCATGCCAATTGCCATCTCGTTGTATGAGGCCGGGCTTTGTGATGACATTGGCAAGCGCCTACTGGCCGCAGCGGAGCGCAACGGGGATTTTTACCGCGCTGCTCAGGCTGTCTCTCATATCTACGGCGAACGATTCACCATCTTTGTGGAGCGCCTCACGCGCATCATCGAACCCGTGCTGCTCTTGGGCGTAGCGCTTTTGGTGGGCACGATTGTGGTCATGATGTATCTTCCCGTGTTTGAAATTGCCACGCAATTGCGTTAAATCTTGATCGCCCTGCATGAGCCTAACTCTCCTTGATTCATCGATTGCCAAGGCACGTAGCCAAGCTAGTCTAGGCAAGGTAAGTCTGTGGAGCGCTTTGTTGATGGTCACACAGCTAAACGAAAAATCCCTTAAAGATAAGCTTTGGCAGGAGCACGGCATCGCTGTCACGTCCTCTGAAGACTTAGACAAAGTGAGGCACACGCTGCGTCCCTTGGCAAATGACATGTTGGCGTTGACCATGCCCGATGGCATGACTTGGTTGGCCTGTCAGGACCCGTGGTCTGATGCGGCCTTGGCTGAATTCACATCCCGCAACGATGGGCAAACGGCGCTTGCATTATTGCAATCGGCGGCAGTGGGCACGCCTAAGAGAACGAATGCTTCGGAAAGGCCAGCGGCGGATGATGCTGGAGCAGATGTAGTGGAATTTGTCAATCGCGCCATCGCTCAGGCCAGCGAAGAGGGTGCTAGCGACATCCACTTTGAAACGCATCGCGGCGGCATTGGTATCAAGTATCGGTTGGATGGTGTGATGGTGGCCGGTGCTCGTCTTGAATCGAGTGCCGCAGCCGAGCAAGCCATATCGCGGATCAAGGTATTGGCTGAGTTGGACATCACCGATCGACGCAAGCCCCAGGATGGGCGTATTCGCTGGATTGGCGCTGATCAAAAGGCGTTGGATTTGCGAGTCTCGATCATGCCCAGCGTCTTTGGTGAAGACGCTGTGCTGCGTTTGCTCGATAAAGCTCAGCTACGCGATAGCTTGAGCCAAATCACGCTGGATGCTTTGGGTTTTGAGGCCGATTCGGCGCTATCCATTCGTGAGCTGGCAGCGCGGCCCCATGGCATGCTGCTCGTCACCGGGCCGACGGGAAGCGGCAAAACGACCACGCTTTACGCCACGCTGTCAGAGGTCAATACCGGGATAGAGAAAATCGTCACGATTGAAGATCCCGTGGAATACGAATTGAATGGCGTGCTGCAAATCCCGGTCAATGAACGCAAAGGCCTGACCTTCGCCACGGGCCTGCGCTCCATCTTGCGACATGATCCGGACAGAATTTTCGTGGGTGAAATCCGGGATGCCGAGACGGCAGAAATTGCTGTGCAAGCAGCTTTGACGGGGCATGTGGTGTTCACTACCGTGCATGCCAATAGCTTGTTTGATGTGCTGGGCCGCTTTCAGCACTTTGATATCGACCCCTTCGCGTTTGCATCATCTTTGAATGGCGTTGTGGTGCAGCGCCTGCTGCGCAAGCTGTGCACGCACTGCCATAGTTGGCGTGAATTGACCGATCATGAGAAAGCGCGGATGGGAGCGTTAAAAATACCGCCACCCGAGCGCGTCTCTATTGGCCAGGGGTGCCTGCATTGCCGGCAAACGGGCTACAAAGGGCGCTTCGTCGTCTCGCAGGTGCATACGGTTGATGATGGTTTGCGCGATTTGATTTTGAAGAAAAGCTCGATTTTGGAGATCAAAGCGCATATGCAAGCCCAGTCCAGCGACAGTTTGCTTGCGCAGGCGATTGCAAACACGGCGATTGGTAAAACCAGTTTGGAGGAGGTGACCCGTGTGGTCGGTTGGACGTAAGCGTGGACGGCTTTATCTCGGGAGTCGGGTGGCTCTGTTGCAAGTGACGGGGCAGGCCCTTGTGATGCTGGAGCATCCGCCGACGCTGCCACTGTCTGCCGTGCTACAGCAACTGACTTTAAAAAGCCAGCAGCAAGGCATTGATCTACGCCAAGCAGCGTTTGACGTGGATTTGGGCGCGAGCTTATGCAAAGGCGTTGTTGTACCCACCTCGTTCAATGCATATGACGCGGCTACTTTATCGCCTGAAATGCGGCAAAAGTTGGCACAGCAACTGCCTTGGCCAGCCGATCAGTGGGCATGGGCATCTGGCTGCGCCGCAACGGGCTTGTTGCCGATGACGACACAAGGTTTGATGCGCAATCTGTTGGCATGGGGGGATGCTCAGAAAATCAAACTGGGCTTTGTGCAAGCGCTTTGGTTGCTCGTCACACAGAGCGAGCGTGCAAGATCGGATGCAATCCACGGTGTGGTTTTGACCGAGCCAGATGGAACGGTGGTGTTTACCGAAAGCGGCGCTGCGCAGAACAATACCGAGCAAGCGAACTGGCACTACTCATCCCACATTGAAACCGTTGGAGGTACTCAGAGGCTGCATCAATTGATGTCTGCGCATCAACTCAAAGACAGCACGACGGTCGTGTTTGAGTTTCGCTCTATAGCGGATTCCGGCGACGAAGCGGGTTTGAGAGCATGGTCAGGTCACTGGGTGGCGGTATGAAGCCAATGATCTTCAATTTTGCTGCCAAGCCCGCTTATCGAAGGATTTGGCTTGGTTTCGTATTGGCTACGGTTTGTTTGACGGTGAGCTTGGCGTGGCATCTACATCACCTCAAGCTTCAGAAATTACATGTGGGTGAGCGAATAGCGCAGGCCCGCGCCAAACTGGGCCAACTAGAAAGCCAGAAAGCAGAGCCGATTCAACCGACTCACAGCCCAGCTTTTACCAAGCAAGCCGATCAAGCAGCGCAGCTGCTCAAGATCGATTTGAACAAAGCCTTCGCCGCACCAGAAAACCTGAAGATTCCTGGCGTGCTTATGCATTCGCTGACAGTGAATACTTTGCAAAACCTCGTAGAGGTCGAGTTTGAGTTCGCCCAGATGAGCCAAACCTCCGAGATCAGCGAAGCTTTGATGTCTGGATACAGTCCATCTCCTTGGCAGTTAATGGATACCCTCGCGCACAGTCGTCTTCTCACGCAGTCACCGTCTGCGGGCACCGGGTTCAAGGCGCGGTGGCAAGCGAAACTCAATCAGCTCTGAACGCACTCGCGCTTGCCGCCTCGGATGTGATGGGCTTAACGTTGTAAGAAGCTACAGGCTCTGTGGTCAACAGGGTGACATCAATTGCATGCGTGCGTCTGTGCGATGTGTCACATATTCTCATGTATGCTTCGCTCGCTTTTATTTCACATTTGAGCGCAATGTCTGGGAAACCTGCCCTCGGTCAGATGTGATTTAGCAGAATAACTCAATCCGACTAATCGATTACAGGGGGGGGGCAAGCATGCTTGAGCGTTGCGTTGTCATCAGAGCCAGGAAAATATTGGCCGGTACGTTGAGCTTTGCGCTCATGGCAGGCGCTGGCATAGCCTCTGCGCAAATGAGCATCCCCAGCCAGTTTGGCGTCTCCCCCAGCGGAGCGGCCACTTACAGTATTCCTATCCAAGTGCCCCCTGGTGTGGCTGGCTTGCAGCCCAAACTCAGTTTGGAATACAACAGTCAAAGTGGCAATGGCATTTTGGGTATGGGTTGGAACCTGAGCGGTTTGAGCGCCATTACCCGATGCCCCAAGACAATGGCGACAGATGCTGTTCGCGGTAGCGTCAACTACAACACCGAAGACCGGTTTTGCATGGATGGCCAGCGCCTCATGATCAATGTTAGCACTTATGGCGCAGCAGGCAGCGAGTACCGAACCGAGATCGACACCTTCAGCAGGATCACGGCAGTAGGTGCCGCAGCTGGGAACAGTGCTAACGGGCCAGAGTATTTCAAAGTGCAGACCAAAGCGGGCTTGACGATGGAGTACGGCGCGACCAGTGATTCGCGCATTGAGGCGGTCAAGTCAACTGGAAGCAACGCAACGTGGTCGGCCAATACGGTTCGTGTTTGGGCACTGAACAAGGTCACCGACGCGGTTGGGAATTCGATGACTGTGGGCTACTTGAAAGATGCAGGCCAGTTCTATCCGCTCAATCTGACCTATGCGGGCAATCAAGTCCAATTCAATTACCAGTCCAGAAACGATACCTCTACGGCCTACCATGCTGGCGGTGTGACTCGGCAAAATTTACTTCTCAAAGAGATCACCACCTGGGCCTCGGCATCGCAAACCCAAACCATTATTCCTCGCTATCACACTGCAAGCAGCTTGCAGCCGACTCGCTTGGCCAGGTTGTCTGTATGTGCAGGCCGTGCACTTGATTTGGGTGGTGATACCTGCCTGAAGGATTTAGTATTCTCAAGCGATCCCATCACGGACGTGAGCTTCACCGCGCAAACACTGGCGTATCCGAATGCGCCAAATTTTGGGACATCGGGTACGCCCAGGCCACATGGTTCGGGTTTTTCAAGTATCAACTGGCAACCATTGTCGGGCGATTTCAATGGCGACGGCAGAACCGACTTCATTCGTATTGATGCCAGACACTATTGGATGTTTTTGAGTAATGGTGATGGCACGTTCAACACTGTCGTTGCCAATTACCCAAGCAACCCTGATTTTGGAATCGGAGCGAATTATTGGATACCTTTAACTGGGGATTTCAATGGTGACGGTAAAACCGACCTGATACGTGTCGATATATCGGGCTATTGGATGTTCTTGAGCAATGGTGATGGGACTTTCAACGCTGTCAATCTGCCCTATCCAGGCGCAGCCAATTTTGATTTGACCTCCAGCGCCGGCTATGCCAATTGGTCTCCACAAACAGGAGACTTCGATGGCGATGGCAGAACCGATCTTTTGCGCATTGATGCGACAGGCTATTGGATGTTTTTAAGCAATGGGGATGGCACCTTCAGGCACTACTCATTAGGCTATCCAGGGGGCACCAACTTTGGCTCCACATCCCATCCTTGGCTTCCGATGGTGGCTGATTTCAACGGTGATGGCAAGTCTGATCTTTTACGTATCAATGCGACTGGATATTGGCTTTTCATGAGCAAGGGGGATGGCACGTTTAGCGAACTCACCGCCAACTATCCCGGCAGTCCGAATTTCGGGACCACCTCTACGAATTGGCTACCCCAAATTGGGGACTTTAATGGTGACGGCAAGACCGACTTTATGCGTGTTGACGCCACCCAATATTGGATGTTTCTGGGCAATGGTGATGGCACTTTTAATCATGTAACAGCCAGTTATCCGGGAGGGTTTAACTTCGGCAACTCGCCCGGCAATTGGATGCCTCAAGCGGGTGATTTCAACGGCGATGGAAAAACCGACTTGATGCGGATAGATGCCACCAACTACTGGATGTTCTTGAGCAATGGCGACGGCACCTTTTCTTCCTCAACCCTTGCTTATCCCAACGCTCCCAATTTTGGTGTAGACGCCAGAAGCTGGCTGCCGTTGGGGGGCGACTATAACGGCGACGGTAAATCGGACTTGCTTAGGATCGATGCAACGAACTACTGGCTGTTCACGAATCAACCGGGCACGGACAACCTTCTTCGTGCTGCTGGAACGCAGGAAAACGTTTTGGCCGGAGTTTCAATTGACTACAGGCAGCTCACGCGCCCCTTGCGGGATACAAATCCGCCTATTACTTGGGGCAGCTTTCCGATTTTTCTGACCAGTCCAGTCGTGTACATCGCAGATGTTGGCGTGACTTATCCGCAGATTGACTTGAAGGTGCCACTTCAACTGGTTGCTTCAACCACCAGCGGCAATGGCATAGGTGGGGCCAACACCGTGTCGTACCAATACGGTGGACTGAAAGCAGAAAATGGCACGGCTGCCGTGCCTGGCAGTGGCCGGGGCATGCTCGGCTTTCGCTGGATGAAATCGATTGAGCAGCTCACAGGTATTGAAAGCTATACCGAGTACAACCAGGCTTGGCCCTATATTGGTGCGGCCATCAAGAACGAAACTCGGCTGGCTGGTGTGGGCAACGGTGGCCTTCTCAAGCGTTCGAGTACCACGTACCAAGCTACGACAGGCTCTGCCACCAACACCACCTTCGTCTTCCCCGGCAGTACGGTAGAAGAAAGCTGGGACTTGAACGGCGTACAACTTCCCACCATCAGCAGCTACTACGAATACGCCCCCAGTGCGTATGCGGGCAGTGATGGCACCCAATATGGTGACCCCAGCCGCATCGTTGTCAACACCAGTTATCAGGGTGCCGACGCCGGGCGTAAAACCACGGTCAACACGTACGCACCCGCTGCAACCTCGCGTCAAGAGCCGTCCAAGTGGGTACTGGGGCGCTTAACCCGCGCAAGCGTCACCAGTGAGAGCAACCCAGGGCCATTCACGCCCTTCGCGCCGCCTCCACCGCCTGCTTCTTTGTCCGCAGCAGTAATTGCGCCGTTGGTTGCTGTACTCCCAACCACAGCCGCTGTTTCAGTTGATTGCTTTGAAGGTTATGGCACTCAAGTGACTTTCACAGCCAATGCCAGTGTCACTGGCGGTAGTGGCGGGTACCAGTATGCATGGTCCAACAGTGGCCCTGGCATTGTGAATATGAGTGCCCCTGGCAATCTGTTTACGAGCCCCACCGGAAGCATTGCGATGTTGTCCTTCCATTCCTATAGCCCTTATAACAATGGCGGCGTCGCCAATATTCGCGTCAACGTCAGCGACGCAGATGGGCGTAGCGTGCAATCAAACATTCTGCAGGTCACCGCAACCAATAACGGTTGCAATGTCTATGACCCTGCTGCGATATGACTGTATTGATAAGAGGGATTAAGCACATGAACCCCACCCCACATTACCCGTTCATCAACCCGTCCATCAAGCGCCCATGGACGGCCTCATTCAAAGCGCTGGCGACGCTGCTGCTCCCCCTAATCGCTGCGCAATTTCTTGCCGGACCAGCCCAAGCCCAAGCCAACCCTGGCAACATCACCCGCATCAGCAGCTTCGCCTACAACGCGGCAGGCCTGCTCACCCAGGAAGTCATTGAACCTGACAGTGCCCAGGCCTGCCTGACCACCACGCACGGCTACGACAACTTCGGCAACAAAACCAGCGTCAGCACCGCCGCCTGCGCCGGAGCCAGCGGCAGCGCCATCGCGAGTGCCAGCGCCCCGAGAATGGCCACTACCGCCTACGGTGCCGATGGGCGCTTTCCCGTCAGCACCACCAACGCCTTGGGCCACAGCGAGACCAAACTCTACGACGCCCGCTTCGGCCTGCCCACCAGCTTGAAAGGCCCCAACCAGCTGACCACCACCTGGGCCTACGACGGCTTTGGCCGCAAGACCCGCGAAACCCGCGCTGACGGCACCTGGAGCAGCTGGAGCTACCTCAACTGCACAGACACCGGTGCCAATTGCCCCTTGAGCTTCAAAGCGCAAGGCGCGGGCGCAAATACCGTTACCCCTTCAGAGGCCCAATTCCCCTCCTGGTTTGTCACCGAGCAAACCTGCAGCGCAGCCAACACCAGCAGTTGCACGCCAATCGCCCCTGAAAAGCGCCAATACCACGACGTGCTGAACCGCGTCATCCGTGTGCAAACCCAAGGCTTCGACGGCGGCCCTGGCGGCGCAGCCGCCACCCCCACCCTGGTGCAAGACACCGAATACAACGCCCTAGGCCAAATCCGCCGCAAATCCAACACCTACTACGCGGCAGAGCCCAGCGCAGCAGTGTGGGTCGCCTACAGCTACGACGCATTGGGACGCCTTACCCGCGAAGAAGCGCCCGACGCCCAAGCCGCCGGCGGTATTGCCACCACCGCGATGACGTACAGCGGCCTGACCTCCATCACCACCAACAGCAAAGGCCAAAGCAAAACCACCATCAAAGACGCCTTAGGCAGAACCGCCCGCGTCACCGACACCCAGGGCAACGCCGTCATCTACCAATACGACGCGCTGGGCCAGCTGATCTCCACCGATGCGGTTGGCAACATCACCAAAATCGCCTACAACATCCGCGGCCAAAAGATTCGCATGGACGACCCTGCCATGGGCGTGTGGGAGTACCAGTACAACGTCTTTGGCGAGCTCGTGCAGCAAACCGACAGCCTGGGCCAAAGCGCCACCATGGCCTATGACGTCCTGGGCCGCATGCGCACCCGCAGCGAGCCTGACCTCATCAGCAACTGGGTGTATGACGCCTGTGCCAAAGGCATCGGCAAGCTCTGCCAGGCCACCAGTGACAACGGCTACAGCCGCAGCCACAGCTACGACAGCCTGGGCCGAGCGGCCGCCACCAGCACCAAACTCGACACCACCGCCACCACCAGCATCAGCTACGAAGCCGCCACAGGCCGCGTTACCAGCAAAACCTACCCCACCGGCTACGTCGCCAGCTATCAATACACCGCCTTAGGGTTCGTCAAAAGCGTCACGGGGCAAAGCGCTACCGGTACACAAGCGGGCCCTACGCCGCAAGCCAAATACGAGATTCTCCAGATCAACGCCCAGGGCCAGATCACCCAATACAAGTATGGCAACCAAGTCACCACCAACAAGACTTTTGACGCCCAGACCGGACGCCTGCAAGCCATCACTGCCACCAAAGACGGCCTGGCCACTGGCGGCATCCAGCAAAACACCTACCAATACGACAGCCTCTCCAACCTCACCGCGCGCGGCGATGTCAATAGCGGCGTACAAGAAGTCTTTGCCTACGACGACTTGAACCGCCTGGTCAACTACCAGGCCGTCGGCGGCGCAGTCACCAGCCAGAACCCCAGCTCCAACGTCGATGTGCGCTACGACGCCAGGGGCAACATCACCTACAAGAGCGATGTCGGCCGCTATTGGTACGACCCCCTGCGGCCCAACCGCCTGACCAACATCACCCTGGAGGCGCTGCCCGGCGCAGCCGCACTGACCGGCACCCGCGCCCTGGCCTACGCCTTTGACGACTACTTGCCGGGCGCTAAAACCTTGAGTGGCGGCATGGGCGTGGCCAGCGGCAGCGTCATGGGCAATGGCAACCTGATGTACACCGTGAGCCAAGACAACGCCACAGGCCGCCACAGCGTGCGCTGGGAGACCTACACCAGCTTCAACATGCCCAAGCTGCTGGCCCTGAACAGCCTGGGGCAAGCCCAGACCAGCACCGCAGCGACTTTGACGAGCCAAATTTGTCCGGCAGGCAGCACCCTCACGTACATCCCTAGCCAGGAGGGCAACTATTGCCAGACCCCGTCAGGCCAGCTCTTTGACGAGGTAGCCACCTACAGCTGCCCCGCAGGCACCACCCTCTCGGGCAACCGCTGCTACAGCAACAACATCATCACCAGCTCGGTCACCAACCGCACCCTCACCTTCACCTACGGCCCCGAGCACCAGCGCATCAAGCAGCGCACCCAGCTCGACGCCACCGCCCCCGCCAACCTGTCCGCCGCCGCCGGCACCGTCTACTACCTCAACGGCCAAAACAACGACCTGGGCTATGAGAAAGAGATCAAAGACAACGGCCTGATCGAGCACAAGCACTACCTGAGCGCGGGCGGCATCACCTTTGCCCTGCAAGTCACCCGCACCGGCAACCTCGCCACTGGCGGCACCGGCGGCAGCGCCAAACCCGCCCAGAGCCTGCAATACCTGCATGCTGACCACCTGGGCAGCGTCGCTGTCGTCACCGACGACAGCGGCAGCGTCATCGAACGGCTGGCCTTTGACCCCTGGGGCAAGCGGCGCTTCCCGAATGGCATGGCAGACAGCAGCGATTCAATAGTCGGCCTGACGCTGGACCGCGGCTACACCCTGCACGAGCACCTGGACGAGATGGGCGTGATCCACATGAACGGGCGCATCTATGACCCGCT
>JBJXED010000111.1:0-3062 GCA_046155225.1 Burkholderiaceae bacterium | reverse complement strand
TCGCGCGGCAACCCCACCGTGGAATGTGATGTGCTGCTAGAGAGCGGCACGATGGGCCGCGCCGCTGTGCCCTCGGGCGCGTCCACCGGCAGCCGCGAAGCCATCGAGCTGCGCGACGGCGATATGGCGCGCTACCTCGGCAAGGGCGTGCTCAAGGCGGTCGAGCACATCAACACCGAGATTTCCGAGTCCGTGCTGGGCCTGGACGCTTCCGAGCAAGCCTTCCTGGACCGCACCCTGATTGACCTGGACGGCACGGGCAACAAAGCCCGCCTGGGTGCCAATGCGACCCTGGCCGTGAGCATGGCGGTAGCGCGGGCGGCGGCCGAAGAGTCGGGCCTGCCGCTGTACCGCTACTTTGGCGGCATGGGCGCGCACCAGTTGCCGGTGCCCATGATGAATGTGATCAACGGCGGCGCACACGCCAACAACAATCTGGATTTGCAGGAATTCATGATTATTCCGGTCGGCGCGCCGAGCTTTCGCGAAGCGCTGCGCTGGGGCACCGAGGTCTTTCATGCGCTCAAGAAAATCCTGCATGACAAAGGCATGAGCGTGGCCGTGGGCGACGAAGGCGGCTTTGCGCCCAACGTGGCGAGCCACGAGGCTGCTATCCAATTGATACTGGACGCGATTGACAAAGCAGGCTACACGGCCGGCAGCCAGATTGCGCTGGGGCTGGACTGCGCTGCCAGCGAGTTTCACAAAGACGGCGGGCCAAGTGCCGACCGCTTCTACCACCTGGCGGGCGAAGACCTCAAACTCAGCGGCGCTGAGTGGACCGACATGCTCAGCGCCTGGTGCGACAAATACCCCATCATCAGCATTGAAGACGCCATGGCCGAGGCCGACTGGGACGGCTGGAAGCGCCTGACCGACCGCCTGGGCAAAAAAGTGCAGTTGGTCGGTGACGACTTGTTTGTCACCAACACCAAAATCCTGCAAGAAGGCATCTCGATGGGCGTGGCCAACTCCATCCTCATCAAGATCAACCAGATCGGCACGCTGACCGAAACCTTTGCCGCCATCGAAATGGCCAAGCGCGCCGGCTACACGGCCGTCATCAGCCACCGCAGCGGCGAAACCGAAGACTCGACCATCGCCGACATTGCGGTGGGCACCAATGCCGGCCAGATCAAAACCGGCTCGGCCAGCCGCTCGGACCGCATGGCCAAATACAACCAGCTGCTGCGGATCGAAGAAGACCTGGGTGACATCGCCCACTACCCTGGCCGGGCCGCGTTCTACAACCTGCGCTAACACTTTCAAGCGCAGCCGCCATGTCCTTGCGCCCCTCGACCCTGCTGCTGCTGGCCCTGCTGGCGGTGCTGCATGCGCAAATCTGGTTCGGGCGCGGCAGTGTGGGCAACGTGGCGCAAATGCAGCAAAAGCTGGCGGCACAGCAAAACCAGAACGTGCAGGCCAGGCAAACCAATGAGCGTCTGGCCGCCGAGGTGCGCGACCTGCAAGAGGGGCTGGAGATGGTCGAAGAGCGCGCCAGAAGCGAGCTGGGCATGGTCAAACCGGGCGAAATTTATGTGCAGTTCACGCCTGCGCCCCGCCCCGAGCCCAGCGCCGCGCCCGCGGGTGCCCGGGCGAGCGCCCGTTCTGCGGCGCCCCCATGACGGAATGGCTTTTTGCGCCCGCCTTCACGCTTTGGGGCAGCCCCACCACCTGGCTTGAAATAGCCGCCTTTGGATTGGCCCTGGGCATGGTGGCGTGCAACATCCGCACCGTCATTTGGGGCTGGCCCTTGGCGATGGCCAGCTCACTTTTGTACGGTGCGCTGTTCTGGCGCAGCAAACTGTATGGCGAAGCCGCATTGCAAGTGTTTTTTGTGCTGCTGGCGGGCTGGGGCTGGCGGCAGTGGCTGCGGGGCCAACGCCACGCGTACGGCAGCCTGCCGCAGGTGCCGCCACAGACCTTGCGCATTGCCCGTTTGCCGGCCGCAAACATAACGAAATTGATAGCAGCGTCGGCAGTATTTATATTGGCTACAGGCTTATTTCTCTCTAAATTCACCGATTCTGACGTGCCCTGGGCCGATGCCGTGCCCACCGCACTCAGCGTCGTCGGCACCTGGCTGCTGGGCCGCAAATACCTGGAAAACTGGCTCGTCTGGGGCGTGGTCAACAGCATCAGCGTGGGCCTGTTTGCCTACAAAGGGCTGTGGCTCACGGCGGCGTTGTATGCGCTGTTGCTGGTGCTGAGCTGGGTTGGCTGGCGCGCATGGCAACGCCAGCTTTAACCATCGCCCTGCTGGGGGCCGAGAGCAGCGGCAAAACCCAGCTCGCGCAGGCGCTGGCGGCGCATTTTCGCAAACGCGGCCAGCGGGCGGTGCTGGTGCCCGAATATTTGCGGCTGTGGTGCGAGCAGCAGCGCCGCACGCCGCGCCAGCAAGAGCAGGAAGCCATTGCCCGCGAACAGGCCCGCCAAGTCGATGAAGCCGGGCCGTGCGATGTGCTGATTGCCGACACCACCGCGCTCATGATCGCCGTCTACAGCGACCATGTTTTCGCCGACACCTCGCTCTACCGCTTTGCCCTCGCGCAGCAGCGCCGCTACCACGTGACGCTGCTGACCGGCCTGGACTTGCCCTGGGTCGCCGACGGCCTGCAGCGTGAAGGGCCGCATGTGCAGCAGCCCGTGGACTCCTTGCTGCGTCAAGCCTTGCAAGGCGCAGGGCTGGCCTATCAGGTGGTGTACGGACAAGGGCAGCAGCGCCTGGAGAATGCTTTGAATGCCATAAGCGCTATTGAAAAAATAGCTTCGCAGGCAGTAAATACATTGGCTAGCGGCATATATGACCATAATAATGACGCCCCCATGCCCAAAATGGCCTGGTGCGAGCGCTGCAGCCAGCCCGACTGCGAGCACCGCCTGTTTACCGCACTGATTGCAAAAACCAGTCCGCTGCGGTGAGTTTGGCAGCCGCGCTGGGCCTGCCCACTGCGGCGGGAATTACGGCGCTTTGGCGCGCTGCACAAACACCACCCAGCCCACCACCTGCGAGAGCCCAGACCGTAAGAGTTTGGCCCATTCTCAGACCTATGTAGCGGCAA
>JBJXED010000110.1:0-27306 GCA_046155225.1 Burkholderiaceae bacterium | reverse complement strand
CGTGCAGGGTGGCGGCGGTGGGGCTGGGCACCCAGGCGGTGTTGGCCCCGGCTCTGGGGTGGGCAATTTTTTGCGTCAGCATGGCGGCCATTAGATCCGGCATGGCCCACATGCCTTTGCCAATTTGCGCCTTGCCGCGCAGGCCGCACGACAGGCCGGCCAGCACGTTGTTTTTCTCATAAGCGGCAATCCAGGCGCTGGTTTTCATATCGCCTTTGCGAACCATCGCGCCGGCCTGCATCGAGGTGTGCATTTCGTCGCCCGTGCGGTCCAGGAAGCCGGTGTTGATGAACGCCACGCGGGCTGACGCGGCGGCAATGCAGGCTTTGAGGTTGACGCTGGTGCGGCGCTCTTCGTCCATGATGCCAAGCTTGACGGTGTTCTCGGGCAGGCTGAGCAGCGCTTCGACGCGGGCGAACAAGTCGCAGGCAAAGGCGACTTCGGCCGGGCCGTGCATCTTGGGTTTGACGATGTAGACCGAGCCCTTGCGCGAGTTGCGGATGCCGTTCTGGCCGTGGCCTTGCAGGTCGTGCAGGGCGATGGTGGTGGTGATGACGGCGTCCAGAATGCCCTCGGGAATTTCCTGGCCGCCGTCCCACAAAATGGCGGGATTCGTCATCAAATGCCCGACATTGCGCACAAACAGCAAAGAGCGGCCATGCAGGCGGACGGCTTTGCCCTTGCCCTTGGGCGGAATGTACAGGCGGTCGGGATTGAGGCCGCGGGTAAAGGTCTTGCCGCCTTTGGCCACTTCTTCGGTCAGTGTGCCTTTGAGAATGCCCAGCCAGTTGCTGTAGGCCAGCACCTTGTCGTCGGCATCGACAACGGCGACCGAGTCTTCCAAGTCCAAAATGGTGGACAAGGCCGACTCCAGCACCAAGTCGCACACGCCGGCAGGGTCGGCAGCGCCAATCGGATGGCTGCGGTTGATTTGCAGGTCCAGGTGCAGGCCGTTGTGCGCCAGCAGCACGGCGCTGGGCGCTTTTTCATCGCCCTGGTAGCCGAGGAATTGCCCGGGATGCTTCAGGCTGGTTTTAGCGCCGTTTTTGCTGCCGTTGTTCAGCTTGACGATCAGTTGTCCATCTTTCACGCTGTAGCCCGTGCTATCGATATGCGAGCCCTTGCGCAGCGGCACAGTGCGGTCCAGAACATGGCGGGCGTATTCAATTACTTTGGCGCCGCGCAGGGCGTTGTAGCCAGTGCCGCGGGCACAGCCGCCTACTTCTGAAATTACGTCGGTGCCGTACAGCGCGTCGTACAGGCTGCCCCAGCGCGCGTTGGCGGCATTCAGCGCATAGCGGGCGTTCAGCACCGGCACTACCAGTTGGGGGCCGGCCTGCAAGGCCAGTTCGGCATCGACATGCTTGGTCTTGGCGCGCACCCTTTTGGGCGAGGCCACCAGGTAGCCTATCTCAAGGAGAAAAGCCTGGTACGCAGGCATGTCGGTGATCGGGCCGAGGTGGGCCTGGTGCCAGGTGTCCAGCGCAGTTTGCAGGCGGTTGCGCTCGTTGAGCAGGGCCGCGTTGCGTGGGGCCAAATCGTGCACGAGGGCGTCAAAGCCCTGCCAAAACACGGTGCTGGCGATACCGGTACCGGGCAAAACCCGGTCTTCAATGAATTGGTACAGGATGGGGGCAACTTGCAGGCGGCCGCAGGCAATGCGTTCGGTCATAAAAATCCTAGGAAAGTGGGGCTAAAAATCAGCGCTCCATTGTGCGGCAAAGCCGCCCGTGTTCAGGCAAACGCAGTCAGCGCGTCAAGCAGGTTGGTGCCGCTGTGGCTGGGCTGTGTGCCCAGCTCTTCAAACGGCAGGCCCCAGCGGTTGACCCACAGCGTTTGGTAGCCAAACCAAGTGGCGGCCAGCGCGTCCCAGGCGTTGCAACTGACAAAGCCAATTTCGGCAGCAGGCAAGCCGGTGGCCACCAACCCCAGGCGGTAAGCCTCGGGGTGAGTTTTGAAGCGGCGAATCGGGTCGATGCTCAGCACGTGGTCGAGGAGGCCCGTGAGCCCGGCGGATTCAATCACGGCATGCAGCATCTCGGGGTTGCCGTTGCTCAAGATGCCGGTTTGGATGCCGCGCGCCCGCAAGCCCTGCAAAACTTCCTTGTTTTCAGGGAATGCGGTCAATTGCAGGTACTGGTTCATCAGCGCGTTTTCGCGCGAAGGCGTCAAGTCCAGTTGCAAGCGTTTGGCGCAGTAGCGCAGGGCCGCGCGCGTCAGCTCCCAGAAGGGCCTGTAAAACGGAGGTGCGGCGTCGGCAGGCGAGTCTTGCGCGGCGCTTTGCGTCACCAGCCGGGTGTATTCAATTTGCTTGTCGCGCCACAGGACGCCGAGCGCCTGCCCTTGGCCAGGAAAGAACTGTTCGGCCAACACGCCGACGCTATACACATCGAACAGCGTGCCGTAAGCATCAAACAGGACAGCGCGCACAGGGGATGCAGGGGATGCGGTTGAATTCATGAAAACGGGTCGGTTGCGAGCCAATGAAAATCGCCGACCCCACTTTCGCAGGGTCGGCGCGGGAAAATGCTGCTGGCAGGTGTTTAGCCTTTGAGGCACTCGCTCATGAATTTTTTGCGCTCGTCGCCTTTGACGGCTTTGGCTTTTGCATCGGCATTGCACGACTTCATTTTGTCTTGCTGAGTGACTTTCTTGGCCGACAGGCAGGTTTTCATGAATGCTTTGCGCTCGTCACCTTTTTTCTCGCCAGCTTCTTTGTTGCAAGTGGCCATTTTGGTGTTTTGTGCGGAAGGGGCTTTGGCGTCTGCGGCTGGCGCAGATGCCGCTGCAGCGGGTTTGGCTGCAGAAGCGGCGGCAGCCGGTTTGTCGCTGTGACCAGCGGCTTGAGCCAGGCCCATTGACAAGCACAGTGCCATGGCGGCGAGTGATGCGGTAGTTTTCATGGTGTGTCCAGTTAAAGTGGTAAGAGCAGTGTGATGAATACCCGTAGGGATTCGAGCATATAACGCCTCCGGACTCAAGAGGGATGACGCGCAAGCTCTGAAATGCGCAACCGTAGAATCCGGTGCATGTTGTCCCTGAAAAAAGATTTGCTTGCGGCATTGGCTGCGGAACTGGAAAAACTCTCTCCTGGCAGCGGTGCGAAAGCGGCCCTGGAGTCACCCAAAGTCGCGGCACACGGCGATTGGGCCACCACAGCCGCCATGCAACTGGCCAAACCGCTGGGTCGCAATCCGCGTGAGTTGGCTCAGGCGCTGTGCACGCAATTGCAGTTAACCCCGGCTTTTGCACAGTGGGTGCTGGCGCTGGACATCGCAGGCCCCGGTTTTATCAATATCCGGCTAAGGGATGCGGCCCGCCAGCAGGTAGTGCGCGAAGTTTTGCAATCCGGTGAGCATTTTGGCTCGGCCCCTGATCGCGGTGAGCGGGTGTTGGTCGAGTTTGTTTCGGCCAACCCGACGGGCCCCTTGCATGTGGGTCATGGGCGGCAGGCCGCACTCGGTGATGCGATTTGTAATTTGCTGACCACGCAAGGCTGGCATGTCTGGCGCGAGTTCTACTACAACGATGTGGGCGGGCAGATTGCCACCTTGGCGCACAGCGTCCAACTGCGTGCGCTTGGCTTCAAGCCGGGCGATGCCGAGTGGCCTAATGGCGAGCAGGCGGCGGTCTACAACGGTGAGTACATCGCTGATATTGCGCAGGATTTTCTGGCGCAGAAAACGGTTCAAGCCGACGACCGCAGCTTCACAGCCAGTGGCGACAGCACCGACTTGGAGAGCCTGCGACAGTTCGCCGTGGCCTACCTGCGGCGCGAGCAAGACCTGGATTTACGCGCTTTCGAAGTTAAATTCGACCACTACTTCCTGGAGTCCAGCCTCTATGGTGGTGGTCAGGTCGACGCTACTGTCAAGCAACTGGTGGCGTCAGGAAAAACGTATGAAGAGGACGGCGCGCTGTGGCTTAAATCCACTGACTATGGAGACGACAAAGACCGGGTGATGCGCAAGTCGGGTGGCGGCTACACCTATTTTGTGCCTGATGTGGCCTACCACATCACCAAATGGGAGCGCGGCTTCGGCAAGGTGGTGAATATTCAGGGCACTGACCATCACGGCACGATTGCACGGGTGCGGGCGGGCTTGCAAGCGGTGGGCGTGGGCATTCCCCTTGGCTACCCGGACTACGTTCTGCACACCATGGTGCGCGTGATGCGAGGCGGGCAGGAGGTGAAAATCTCCAAGCGCGCAGGCAGCTATGTCACGCTGCGTGATTTGATTGCCTGGACCAGCAAAGACGCCGTGCGTTACTTTTTGCTCAGCCGCAAACCCGATACCGAGTACGTGTTTGACATTGATTTGGCGTTGGCCCAAAACAATGACAACCCGGTGTATTACGTGCAATATGCCCATGCCCGCATCTGTTCGATCTTGAGCACTTGGGGCGGCGAGCGCAGCCACTTGGCGGACGCAGATTTGCAGGCTTTGCAAAGTCCGTCTGCGCAGGCATTGATGCTGGCGCTGGCCAGATACCCAGAGATGCTGGCCCGTGCGGCGCTGGATTTTGCGCCGCATGACGTGAGTTTTTACTTGCGCGAGCTTGCGGCGCTCTACCACAGCTACTACGATGCAGAGCGCATTTTGGTCGATGATGAAAGTGTGAAAAATGCCCGCTTGGCGCTAGTCGCTGCAGTCGCACAGGTGCTGCACAATGGACTCAAAATCCTGGGCGTCAGCGCGCCCCAAAAAATGTAGCGTCACCATGAACCCCATTGGCAGCGGCAAAACTTACGGTGCAAACCAGTGCGGCGGCACCATGGTCGGCATCATCGTGGGCTTGGTGCTGGGTCTTGCAATGGCTTTGTGCATCGCGGTTTATGTCACGCAAGTGCCCTCACCTTTTGTGAACAAGGTGCCCAGCCGCTCGCTTGAGCAGGATGCCGAAGAGGCCAAAAAGAATAAAAACTGGGATCCCAATGCCCCGCTCTATGGCAAAAATCCGGCTCGCGCAGCGTCAAGTACTGCGCCTGTCTCTGCGGCAATTGATGCCAGCCCGGCAGTGGCCGTAGCAAGTCGGCCCCAGGCTGCCAGCCCGGCGCCAGGCAAAGCCGAGGTAAAGAACCCGCCATCGGCCGATCCGCTGGGCGACTTGATGCGCCAGAAGTCCACCGCAGCGGGTCTTGACCCGTTTACTTACCATGTGCAAGCGGGTGCTTTCAGAACGCCCGAAGATGCCGAAGCCCAGCGGGCCAAATTATCCTTGTTGGGGCTGGAGGCAAAAGTCAGCGAGCGTGAACAATCGGGTCGCACCGTGTACCGTGTTCGCTTGGGCCCGTTTGACAAGCAGGACGAGGCGGAGAAGGCCAAGACCAAGCTGGAGTCTGCCGACATTGAGGCCGCATTGGTCCGTGTGCAGCGTTAACAGGCCTTCAATGGCGGAGCAGTTTTGCTATTTTTGATCAGGAGTATGGATATGAAACGGCGTGATTTTTCAGCGGCTGCACTGACCGCATCGATGGGTTTTGGCCCAGCCTGGGCGCAGCCCAAAAGGCCCGACGAAGGCACGGACTACATGGCGCTCGAGCGCCGCGCGCCGGTGGAGGCACCGGCCGGCAAGATTGAAGTGGTCGAGTTCTTTTGGTATAGCTGCCCGCATTGCAACGCGTTTGAGCCCAAGCTGGAGAACTGGATCAAGGCGGCACCCAAAGACGTTGTGGTCCGCCGCGCACCCGTCGCCTTTCGCGACACTTTTGTGCCCGAGCAGCGCTTATTCTTTACGCTGGAGGCCATGGGCAAGGTGGACGAGTTGCACCGCAAGGTGTTCTATGCCATCCATGTGGAAAAAATTCAGCTCAACAAAGAAGAATTGATTTTGGCTTGGATGCAAAAACAAGGTGTCGACAAGGCGAAATTCAGCGAAATCTACAACTCTTTTGGCGTCAATGCCAAAGCCTCCAAGGCCAAACAACTCCAGGATGCCTACAAAGTTAGCGGTGTTCCGGCCATGGGCATCGCGGGACGTTTCTACACAGACGGCCAATTAGCGCAAAACATGGACAAAGCTTTGGCGGTGACGGATTATTTAATCGCCGAAGTGCGAAAAAAACCGGTCTGAAGGGCGGGCCTTGGCTGCCCACTCCACCGTAATCCCACCTTTGGACCTTGTGTAAGGACTGGCGCAAACCCTAGGGGCGCACTACAATAATGTGGCCAGCAGCAAGAATCATGCCCTGTCTTGACTGGCTTCATTCCTTCTCCATCATGCCTGAACCTGTCCTGACGCTGAAACTTCGCATCGCCCTCTTGGGCATGATTGCGGCGCTGGCTTGCACTACCGCGTGGGCTGAAAAGGCCGACCGCCTGAAGCCGATGAACATCGAGTCGGACACCTTGCGCTATGACGACAGCAAGCAGACCAGTGTTTTCGCTGGTCGTGTGGTGCTGACCAAGGGCACCATCGTGATGCGCGGTGCCCGCATTGACATTCGCCAGGATCCTGATGGCTCCCAATACGGATTGATCACCGCCGAACCTGGCAAGCGGGCTTTTTTCCGGCAAAAACGCGAAGGATTAGACGAATTTACCGAAGGCGAGGCCGAAACGATTGAATACGACGGCAAAGGAGACCGCGTCAAGTTCACCAAGCGGGCCGAATTGCGTCGCTACCGCGGTGCCACCCTGAACGATGAAATTACCGGCAGCCTGATCGTTTACGACAATGCTACCGAGGTTTTTTCTGTTGATGGCGGGTCACCTGTTAACACACCTTTTGCTGCGGGCACTGTCACGCCTTCGGGTGCGCCAGTTGCCAATGGCCGGGTTCGTGCCATTTTGACACCCAAACCTTCAGCCAGTGAGCCGCTGCCTGAACCTGCAGCGTCCACTCCAGCCCAATTGCGCAGCAGCCCCGGCTTGTCCGGGAGTAAAAATTGATCCACCAGCGCGTTGACGCAGAGGGTTCCCAACGCTCGCCTGTGTTGCCCCCAGCGCGCGTCGAAGCCCCTGACGGAAGCCGTTTGGAAGCGACGCAACTGCAAAAATCCTTCGGCAGCCGGATGGTCGTCAAGGACGTGTCCTTGTCGGTCAACAAAGGCGAAGTCGTTGGCCTGCTCGGCCCTAATGGTGCAGGCAAAACAACCTCTTTTTATATGATTGTGGGTTTGGTGCGGGCCGACATGGGGGGCATCTGCATTGACGGCCAGGCCATTGAGGGCATGCCGATGCACCGCAGGGCGCGCATGGGGTTGAGCTATTTGCCGCAAGAAGCATCGATTTTTCGCAAACTCAGTGTGCAAGACAACGTGCGTGCGGTGCTGGAGTTGCAGCAAGACCCGATCACGCGCAAGCCCTTGGCCAAGGCCGAGATGCAAAAGCGTCTGGACGCGTTGCTGCAAGAGTTGCGTATCGAACACCTGCGGGACTCGCCCGCGCTGGCTTTGTCCGGTGGCGAGCGTCGCCGGGTCGAAATTGCCCGGGCGCTGGCGACGCAGCCGCGTTTCATCTTGCTCGACGAGCCTTTCGCTGGCATCGACCCCATTGCCGTGATTGAAATTCAACGGATCATCAGCTTTCTCAAAGCACAAGGTATCGGGGTGTTGATCACCGACCACAATGTGCGCGAAACCCTGGGCATTTGCGACCACGCTTTCATCATCAGTGATGGCCGAGTACTGGCCAGGGGGACTCCGACCGAGATCGTGGATAACGCTGAGGTGCGGCGCGTCTACCTGGGTGAGCACTTTCGCATGTGAGTTATGTTGCCCCCACAGTCGTTCGCTTCGCGTAACTCACTGCCCCCCGAGGGGGGTGCTGCCTTGCTCGGGGCGGCCCGGCGCTGCGGCATGTGGCTTGCGTGCTTCATCACGTTATGAAACAGGGCCTTTCACTTCGCGTATCACAGCATTTGGCGCTGACGCCACAGCTCCAGCAGTCGATCCGCCTGCTGCAACTCTCGACCCTGGAGCTGAGCCAGGAAGTTGACCAAATGCTCGATGACAACCCGTTTCTGGAGCGTAGCAGCGAAGAAGCTGCGCGAGAGGAATTTGGTTTGGCGCAGGCCGACGTGCCCGCGGCCGATCCAGAATGGGAGGCCGATAACCCGCCTGCACCGTTGCCGACATCGCAGACAGTGGCCGAGTCGCACGCCAGCGCCGATGCCGACAGCCCCGCTGCCAGTACAGACGGCGCGCCCGACGAGCTCAATTGGGACGGCGACGGCACGACTGAGCTGAGGCCCGACGACGGGGAGTGGGGCGGTGAGGCTGCCGCGCGCAAAAACAATATTCAAACCGATGAAACCGACGCGACCGAACTGGCGCGGCAACAGGAGTCGCTGCAAAGCCACCTGCACCGCCAGGCGTTGTCACTGCGCCTCAGCCCGGAAGACCAGGCGGCGCTGCGCTATTTGATCGAATCGCTGAGTGACGACGGCTACCTTGAAGACTCGCTCGAATCGCTGGCACAAGGGCTGGCAGGCGGCGACACCGCGCAAATCGAGCCGCTGTTGCACCATTTCAGGATGGCCTTGTCATTGCTGCATTCACTGGAGCCCGTTGGCGTTGGCGCGCGCGATTTGGCCGAATGCCTGCGCCTGCAATTGCGGCATTTGCAGGCGCTGGCCGTGCCCGGTTATGGCGAAGATGCCGAGGGTGTGCGCGCCGCGCTGCGCATTTGCAGCCAGCCGATCGACCTGCTGGCACGGCGCGACATCAAGCGGCTGGCTCTGGCCTGCGCAGAGAGTGAGGTGCAAATCCGCGCAGCGATCGCGCTGATCGGCCGGCTTGAGCCCAAGCCAGGCCGCCAATTTGCCCAAGTTGAGCGCAATGTGGTCGTGCCCGATGTGCTGGTCAAGGTGCTGGGCCGTGGCGCGCAACTGCGGCTACAGGTGGTGCTCAACGCCGAGGTCATGCCGCGCCTGAAAGTTCAAGACATCTACGCCAACGCCCTGCGCCAACACAAAGGCGCCAGCAGCCAAGCGCTGCAGCAGCGCCTGCAAGAAGCGCGCTGGTTCATCAAAAATATCCAACAGCGCTTCGACACCATCTTGCGGGTGTCGAACGCAATAGTGGAGCGGCAAAAAAACTTTTTCATCCACGGCGAGTTGGCCATGCGTCCGCTGGTGTTGCGCGAAATTGCCGACGAGTTGGGGTTGCACGAATCCACCATAAGCCGGGTCACCACCGCCAAATACATGGCCACGCCATACGGCACGTTCGAGTTGAAGTATTTTTTTGGTTCAGGTTTGGGCACCCAAACCGGCGGCAACGCATCGAGCACGGCAGTGCGCGCGCTGATCAAGCAGTTTGTCTCCTGCGAGAACGCGAAGAAACCGTTGTCAGACCACCAGCTTTCGGAAATGCTGAAAGAACAAGGCATTGAATGCGCGCGCCGCACGGTAGCCAAGTACCGCGAAGCCTTGCGCATTGCACCCACCCATTTAAGGAAAGCACTTTGACCAAGGCACCAGACCGCATGGCTACCCTAAGCCGCCCATGCCATGAATGACCTGCGTTTGTTCCTGCCTTGCGCGGCAGGCGTTGAGCACTACTTGCAAAGCGAGATCAACGAAATCACGGGTTTGGAATGCACTGCCTTGCGCGGCGGCGTGCAGTTGCAAGCACCGTGGCGCGAGGTGCTGCGCATCAACTTGTACAGCCGCCTGTGTCAGCGCGTGTTGGTCGAGTTGCAGCACCGCCCCTACCGCAGTGAGCAAGACTTGTACGAGGCCGCCAGCGCGGTGGCCTGGGAGGCGTGGTTTACGCCGCGCCAGCATTTCAAGGTTGAAATCACGGCGCAGCACAGCCCTTTGACCAGCTTGAACTTTGCCACTTTGCGCGTCAAAGACGCGGTCGCGGACCGCTTTCGCCAGAAGGCGGGGGTGCGTCCTGATGTCGAAACCACCTGGCCGGATGTGCGCATCTATGTGCACCTGACCACCGACACCGTCACGTTGTACATCGACACCTCGGGCGAACCGCTGTTCAAGCGCGGCTGGCGCGAGGACAAGGGCGACGCGCCGCTCAAGGAAACGTTGGCCGCCGCCATGTTGCACGCCGCCGACTGGCCCGCTTTGGCAGGGGCGGGGACGCCCCTTTATGACCCCTGCTGCGGTTCGGGCACGATAGCGATCGAGGCGGCGCAAATGGCGCGCAACAGGGCACCGGGGTTGGCCCGGCACTTCGGTTTTGAAAAGCTGTTGCCGTTTGCTTTACCGATTTGGAATGCTATTAAATCAGAAGCTATAGCGGCAGAAAATACTTGGGCTGGAGACATATTTGGCAGTGATGTGTCGTTCAGAATGGTCGATTTCGCCGAACGCAATGCCCAGCGGGCGGGAGTGCAAGACCTGGTCCAGTTTCGCGGTGGTGATGCGTTGCAGCGCATGCCGCCGTGCGAATTGCAGGTCGGCGCGGCGGGCCTCATGCTACTGAATCCGCCGTATGGCGAGCGCATCGATGTCGCTGGCATTGCGCGCGAAGACCGCGCCGCGCCAGCTGCTGCGGCGGGCCGCGAGATGGCCCAGGCTGACGATGGCGGCGACTTTTTCAAGCAATTGGCCAGTCACTGGAAAAAGCACTACCCCGGCTGGACCGCCTGGCTTCTCAGCCCCGATTTGAAGCTGCCCGGTCGTATGCGTCTTAAAGAGTCACGCCGCGTGCCGATGTGGAACGGGCCGATCGAGTGCCGTATTTTCCGCTTTGATTTGGTGCAGGGCTCGGCGCGGGCCAAATCGGCTGGGCCAGCAGTGCCGCCGGCGCAAGCGCTTGATTAGGGGCAGGCTTTGCCGGTCGTGATCGACACCAACATCGTGCTGGACTTGCTGGTTTTCCAGGACCCCGCAGCGCAGCCCTTGCGGCTGGCGTTGGCGCAGGGCGCGTTGCAATGGCTGGCCACCGCAGCGATGCGCGATGAATTGGAGCGCGTCTTGGCGTACCGCCACATAGCGCCGCGGTTGACCTTCCATTGCCTCACTGCGCAGCAGGTGATGGGGGCTTTTGACGCATTCGTTTGCGTGCAGCCTGCGGCGGTCAAAGCCCCGGTGACTTGCAAAGACCCAGATGACCAGAAATTCATCGACCTGGCATGGGGGCAGTCATGCGTGCTCCTCTCCAAAGACAAGGCCGTGCGCTGCATGGCCCGGCTGCTGGCGGCTGCAGGCGTGGTGGTGCAGGCGGTGTGGGTGGGCGCGGGCGTCAAGCCTTGAGCGCAAAGCTCTCCGGCCCCGCCTTGTGCCAGTAATGGCGAAACACGTTGTGCAATCGGCTGATGTCGGCATCCAGCAAGCCGCCCTCGGGCATTTGCGGAAGGATGTTGGCGAGCAGCCGCACCTCAGCGCGGTCAATGCGGCGCACGATATGGCTCTGCGTGATCTGGTTGGGGTGGGTCAGCCCGGCGGCCTGCGTCAACTCTTTGAGCGCGTGCAGGGTTTGCTGGTGGTAGTTGTACACCCGGTTGGTTTTGTCGCCCACCACCAGCGCTTGCTGACGTACCGGGTCTTGTGTCGTCACCCCGGTCGGGCAATGTCCGGTATGGCAGTGCTGAGCCTGGATGCAGCCCAGCGCAAACATGAAGCCGCGTGCCGAATTGCACCAGTCCGCGCCGAAAGCCATCATGCGTGCGATGTCAAAGGCACTAACCACTTTGCCGGCGCAGCCAATTCGGATTTGCGCGCGCAGACTCACCCCCTTCAAGGTGTTGTGCACTAGCAGCAAGCCCTCTTGCAACGGCGCGCCGACGTGGTCGGTGAACTCCAGCGGCGCGGCGCCGGTGCCGCCTTCGGCCCCATCGACGACGATGAAGTCTGGCGTGATGCCGGTGCTTTGCATGGCTTTGACCACCGCGAACCACTCCCAGGGGTGGCCAATGCACAGCTTGAAGCCGGTCGGCTTGCCCCCTGAAAGCTGGCGCAGCTGTGCCACAAATTGCATCAATTCCACCGGCGTGGCAAAGGCGCTGTGCGTGGCCGGCGACAGGCAGTCTTGTCCCACCATGATGCCGCGCGCAGCGGCAATCTCGGGCGTCACCTTGGGGCCAGGCAGCACGCCGCCGTGGCCCGGCTTGGCACCCTGGCTGAGTTTGATCTCAATCATCTTGACTTGCGGGTCCTGCGCATTGGCGGCAAAGCGCTCGGCATGAAAACGGCCGTCCTCATGGCGGCAGCCAAAGTAGCCTGAGCCGATTTCCCAGATCAGATCGCCGCCGTGCTGGCGGTGGTATTGGCTGATCGAACCCTCGCCCGTGTCGTGCGCAAACCCGCCCCGCTTGGCGCCCGCGTTGAGCGCCAGGATGGCGTTGGCGCTGAGCGAGCCAAAGCTCATTGCCGAGATGTTGAACAGGCTGGCCGAATACGGCTGGCTGCAATCCGGCCCGCCGATACTGACCCGAAAGTCGTGCGAGTCGGCTTGGCCCGGTGCCATGGAATGGTTGATCCACTCGTAGCCATCGCCCTTGACGTCTTTGTGCGTGCCAAAAGGCCGCTTGTCAGGCTCGTTCTTGGCGCGGGCATACACCAGCGAACGCTGAGCGCGCGAAAAGGGCGCGGCCTCGCTGTCGCTTTCAATGAAGTACTGGCGAATCTCGGGCCGGATGAATTCAAACAAAAACCGCAAATGCCCGATCACCGGGTAATTGCGCAGCACCGCGCGTCGGGTTTGCAGCAAGTCGTGCAGGCCGACGGCGCAAAGCAGTACCGACAGCAGCAGCACCGGGTAGCCCACCCCAAAACCCACCACCGTGAACAGAGACAGCAGCAGCGCCAGCACGCACAGGCCCATGGCGGTATAGCGCACTGGGTAGTAGGCAGACAAATGATTCAGCATAAAAGTTGGGCCTGCAGGGTTAGCGGAAAAACTGCTGCAAAGCCAGTGCGGTGGCTTCGGGCAATTCCTCGGGTATGAAGTGGCCTGCCGGCATCAGCTGGCCCAGCACCGGCAGGCCGCACTGCGCCTGCCACAACTCCAGCGGCTTGAACAGGCGCTGCACCACGCCGCGGTTGCCCCACAGGATGAGCAGGTCACAGCTGATTTTGTGGCCGCGCTCGCGCGAGCGCTGGTCGTGCTCCAAATCGACGCTGGCGCTGGCACGGTAGTCCTCGCACACGGCGTGGAGGGTGTCGGCATTGCAAAAGCACCGTTCGTACTCGGCCAGCGCCAGCGGCTCGATAAAGTCCAGGCCGTCACTGCCCCAGCCGCCGAGCTTGGCGTGCAAATACGACAGCGCCGTCTCGGCGTTATGCGCCCCCATCATGATTTCGGGTAGCGGTGAGGGCTGGATCATGTGGAACCAGTGGTAGTACGCCTGCGCAAACGCCATCGTGGTGTTGTTGTACATGTCCAGCGTCGGTGCAATGTCAATCAGGCACAGCTTGGTGACGCGCTCGGCATGGTCCAGCGCCAGCCGGTGTGCCACGCGGCCGCCGCGGTCATGGCCGCACAGGCCAAACTGCGGGCGGTCCAGCGCTTCCATCAGCAGCACCAGGTCGTGCGCCATGGCGCGTTTGCTGTAGTTGCTGTGGTCGGGCAGGCCTGGGGGTTTGGCCGAGTCGCCATAGCCGCGCAGGTCGGGCAGCACTAGGAAATAGTCTTCGCGCAAAGCCCGTGCGACCCGCTGCCACATCGCATGCGTTTGCGGAAAACCGTGCAGCAGCATCAGCGCGGGCTTGGCCGGGTTACCGCCCGTGCGGACAAACACATCGGAGCCGTTGACCGCCATCCGCTGCGCCGTAAAACTTTCAAACCAGCTCATGGCTTGGCCCCTGTGCCGTTTGCAGGCGCAGCGCTGCCTGCGCGCTTGGCCATGAACTTGCGCAGGTTGCTTGCGGCCGTGGCCCGCACCTGGCTGCGCAGCATCGGGCTCCAGCCGAGCAGCAGGCCCGGCACACCCAGCGCCTGGCGTGCCCAGCGCCAAAAACTGAAAGTGTCCTGATGGCGCGTAATCAGGTGCTGTGCGTTGAATACAAACTCGGCGTCAATGATGTTGTGCACCTTGCGCCCCGTGCTGCTGAAACGGTAGTGCGCTTCCCAATGGGCGCGGCCGCTGCGGCTGTCGGCCTGCACGCCGCTGAAGTCCAGCCGCCAGACCTCGGGGCCGTGTTTCTGGATGCTGGCTTGCGTGGCACCGCACAGCATGCCCCACATGCCGCCGATGGCTTCGCGGCCTTGTAGCGAAAACGCCGGGTCGTCGAACTGCGCCTCGGGTGCATAGCACTGCGCCATCTCGGCGGCATCGAGCCGGGCAAAGGCGTTGTAGAGGCGGGCAATGGTGTTGGTGTTGGCAAGCATGGTGGGTGCGCGGGCGAAATTGTTAGTCTATGTAAGCGTGCAAATCGTACACGCAGCCGCCCGCTTAGGCTAGGAACTTGGTGCCAGCAAATCGCGCAGGCCTTGCAATGCGCAGGCGGCTGTCGCTGCGCGTACGGCGTGGCGGTCGCCCGCGAACCAGTGGTTGGCGCTGTGGGTTTGCCCCGCCACACACCAGGCCAGCCAAACCGTGCCCACCGGTTTGGCTGCGCTGCCGCCGCCCGGCCCGGCAATGCCCGTCACGGCCAGGCTGACTTCTGCTTGCGCATGTGCCAATGCCCCTTCTGCCATGGCACGCACCACCGCCTCGCTCACCGCGCCATGAGCGTCAAGCAGGGCGGCGCTAACGCCGAGCAGATCGGTTTTGGCCGCATTGGAATAAGTGACAAAGCCGCGCTCAAACCAGGCGCTGGAGCCTGCCAGATCGGTGCATGCGGCAGCTACCATGCCGCCGGTGCAGCTCTCGGCGGTGGCCAGCCGCCAGCGCTTTTGCTGCAAGGTGTCGGCAATCTGCGCGACCAAGCGGCCCGTCTGCGTTGGCTTCATCGGCTCCACCCCGCCAGCACCGACACGCCCAAGGCGAGCACCAGCAGGGTACAGGCGGCGGCGACCAGGTCGTCCCACAAGATGCCGAAGCCGCCGCGCCAGCCCAAACCTTTGAATTGCCGGTCGGCCCAGGCCACCGGGCCGGGTTTGGCGGCGTCAAAGTAACGAAACACTGCAAACGCTGCGAGCTGGCCCCAAAAACTGGCGGGCATGAAGACCCACAAAATCAGCCAGAAGGCGACGATTTCGTCCCACACGATGCAGCCAGGGTCGGCCACTTTCAGGTGCCGTGCGGTGGCCGTGCAAGCCCACCAGCCGAGCAACAAAGACGCCGCTATGACCCAGCCGATTTGGCTGGGACTCAGCCACAACTGCATGGCCCCATACGACAGCCAGCCCCATAGCGTACCCACCGTGCCGGGTGCCAGCGGGCTCAGGCCGCTGCCAAAACCCAGGGCAATGAGATGTGCGGCGTGGCGCAGCAAAAAACGCACACTGCCGCTGGCAGGCATTGTTGCCGGAGCGTCCTCTGCGGGTGACGCGGTCAGCGGCAAATCGATAGGGGCAGACTGGCTCATGTCGCGTGGCGGCAGGTGAATGGGGCCTAAGTTTTGAAATGGTCAAACGAGGCGTAGCGCAAATGCTGCACCTGCCCCTGTGCATTGTGCAGCTCCACGCCCGGCGCGGCACGGGTGCAGCCGATGCGTGTGACCACCGTGTCACTGGCCGCAGCAGCAGCCTGCACCGCGCCCCTGGCGTGCGGCGGCGCGGTGAAAGCCAGTTCATAGTCGTCACCGCCCGCCAGCACGAATTCCAGCTGTTTTTTGGCATCATATTGACCTATAGCCAAGGTATCGCTTGCCGGTATTGCTATTAAATTCATTGCAACCGAGGTGTCGATCTGCGCGCCCACGCCGCTGGCGTGCAGCAGGTGACCGAGGTCACCGAGCAGACCGTCGCTGACATCAATTGCTGCATTGGCGATGCCGCGCAAAGCCTGGCCCAGCGCGACTCTGGGCGTGGGCTGCTCCATGCGGGCGCGCGCCAGCGCAAACTGCGTGGCGGGCAATTCGAGCGTGCCGCGAAAGACTTCCAGCGCCAGCCGTGCATCGCCCAAGGTGCCGCTGACGTAAATATCGTCGCCCACCGCCGCGCCGCCGCGTCGCAGCGTAAGGCCCGCAGGCACTTCGCCCAGCACGGTAATGCAGACAGTGAGCGGTCCGCGCGTGGTGTCACCGCCGACCAGCGTGCAGCCGTGCAGGTCCGCCAGTGCCAGCAGGCCGTGCGAGAAGCCCTCAAGCCAGGCTTCGTCAATCTGCGGCAGCGCCAGTGCCAGTGTGAATGCCAGCGGCCTCGCACCGCAAGCGGCCAGGTCGCTGAGGTTGACCGCGAGCGCCTTGTGGCCCAGCTTGAAGGGATCAACCGTTGGCAAAAAATGCCGGCCTTCGACCAGCATGTCGCTGGAGACGGCCAGTTGCATGCCAGGGCCGGGCTGCAGCACGGCGCAGTCGTCGCCAATGCCCAGCACCACACCCACACCCGCAGTTTGGCGGCGTTTGAAATAGCGCTCGATCAGGTCAAACTCGCCTATGCCATTGGCCATCGCGGGTGCCCTCAGGACGGCAGAAAAAAGCAGCGCGGGTCGCTGCGCCAGCGTGCCCACAGCGCGCTGCGGATGCGCTGGCGGTCAACCCGGCTGACGTTGTGGGCTTGCAGCGCGAGCCGGAAGGCGAGGTAGAAGCTGACACTCAAATTCAGCATGCCAATCAGCGGAATCGCGGCCACGCACCACCACACTTCGGGTTGGCGCCAGGCCTCCCAGCCCAAAGCCGCCAGCGCGGCAGCGAGCTGGCCCGCCGAAAGTGTGACGTGGCGCACATCCAGCCCCAGACCGACAAAGGCCAGCACTGGCGGAATCAGCCCCAGCATGAAACCCAGCGAAATATTGGACGCAAACCCGGAAATGTTGCCCCGGATGAAATGTGCCCAGCGCGCGGCGCGCGGGGTGCCCAGCAAGCGGGTGATGCGCGGGTTGTAGCGCAGTGCCGACTCCAGCCGGTGCAGCACAAAAAAGTTTTCTGCCCAGCCCGCTATCAGGCTGGAGGCAAACAGCAGCACGCCGGTGAAGGCCGCAAACAGCAGCGTACCGGGGCTGAGCAGGCTCAGGCTGCTCAGCACATAGTGGGCTTGCACCACGTCCAGCATCGGCGCGCCTTGCAGCAGCGTCAGCCCTGCGCTCAGCAGCACCACACACGGCACCACCAGCCCCACATTGCCCAGCACCGCTGCCACCTGCGAGCGCACCAGGTGCGTGACCTCGTCAACGAATGCTTCCACCGCCGCCAAACTGCTGAGGTCTTTGACCTTGGCGGCCATCGCGGGCGCGGTCATGGCGGGCTGCTTGGTGGCCAAGGTCCAGTGCATCAGCTGGATGAAGACAAAGCTGGCGGCATACATCGCGCCGGCCCAGACGCCGCCCCAAAACGCGGTCAGCCCCAATCCCGCCAGTACAAATTTGAGCCAGGTGGTCAGGCTGGTAGCTGCGCCTCCGCCCGCCGCTTTAAGCAGCATGCCGCGGTACTCGGTGCGGTTGCGGGTGATGTAGTGCTCGCCGGTTTCGGCGCTGCGCTCGGCCACTTTGGCGGCCAGCAGCGACGAGTTGCTGGCTACCAGTTCGCGCAGGCTGGTGCGCTCGTGCTGCAGGGAGCTGAGCTTGCACAACAGCTCGCGCGTGTGGTGGGGGCCTTGCGCTGAGATAAGGCAACTCAGCAAATCATGGATGCGCAGCACCCGCTCGCGCAGCTGGCGCAGGCGAAACACCAGCCCGACTGAAATGCCGTGTTCGTCCAGGTGGGTGTAGACGCTGGAGGCGGCCTGGCGGCAGGCATCCATGCGGGCTTTGAATTGCGCTACGGCGGTTTGCAGGGCGGCGTCATGGGCGGGCTCAGCGCCCTCCGCCAGGCACTGTATGAAGGCTGCTTGCACGGCTGCCAAATCGGTTGCCAGCGCATGAAAGGGCCGGCTCTCCAAGGCGGGGTGGTTCATCCGCAAGCGCAGCTCAGGTGCAAACCCGGTGGCCAGCACCTGGCTGGTACAAAACGTCAGGGCTTGCAGCAGCACGTGTTGCCAATGCGTCGGGTCCGGCGTGTGGACGAGGCCGGATGTGCTGAGCAGCTGGGCCAAGCGTTGCAGCGTTTCGGGATCAATCAACGCCAGCCATTCGCGGTCAAATTTGGTCGATAAAAGCAGTGAAAACAGCTCGGCGGCATCCTGGGTCTCGGGCGTTGCCGGCAACAGTTTCAAGCGCAGCCGCTCGCTGAACTCGCTGAAAAAACCACTGCGCGGGGCAAAACCGTAATCGGCCAGCAGTGTGGTGGCGTCGAGCGTTTCGCGCAGGCGTTGCCACCACGCCTGAAAGCGCGCCAAACGCTCGGGGTTGGCCTGCAAAGCATCGAGGAAAAGTTGCAGCCGCGCCAGCGCCGCCGGGGCTGAATCGCCCGGCCCGCGGATCCAGGCAAACAGGGCGACGCACCACAGATGCCGCTCTGCCAAGCCGGCCTGCGAATCGAGGTGGTCAAAAAGGGCGGCCAGATCTGGCCGGGGCGGCATCATGTGGTGGCAGTTTAGCGGCGCGCCAAGTCGGCCGATGTAGGCGCCGCCCTACAGCGCGGGCGGCGGTTTCCGTGCTTCTTCAGTGCAGGGTGCGGCCATCACCGCCGGCTGTACCGCTCAGGCCATCGAGCACAAACAGCGGGATTTCAGCGTCAAATTTCTCGCCGTCCTGCGCGACGCAAAAATAGCTGCCGTGCATGGTGCCGGTGGCGGTGGCCAGGCGGGTGCCGCTGGTGTATTCAAATGACTCGCCCGGCCGCAGCAGCGGCTGCGCACCGACGACGCCCAAGCCTTTTATTTTCGTGGTGTGGCCGTCGGCGTCGTTCACATTCCAGGTGCGCGAGATCAGCTGCGCCGGGATGTCGCCAGTGTTTTTTATCGTGACGGTGTAGGCAAAAACATAGTCGTTTTGCGTCGGCGACGACTCTTGCGGCAGGTACTGCGCGACCACACGCACACTGAATTGGTATTTGGGCATGGATATATCCTAGCGTGCTGAGCGGGCGGTTTTCCTGGCTGCTGCAAAATAGCTGCATGAGCACCTTGATTCCTGCTTCTGCGACAACCCGGTTGCTGGCCCCGTCCATTTTGTCCGCCGACTTTGCCTGCTTGGGCCAGGAGGTGCAGGACGTAATCCATGCCGGTGCCGACTGGATCCACTTTGACGTGATGGACATGCATTACGTGCCCAACCTGACTTTTGGCCCGATGGTTTGCCAGGCCTTGCGCCCGCTCTGCGCCAGCGCCAGCGGCCAGCCGGTGCCGATTGATGTGCACCTGATGGTGCAGCCGGTGGACGCGCTGGCCGCCGCTTTTGCAGAGGCCGGGGCTGACATCATCAGTTTCCACCCCGACGCCAGTGCGCATGTGCACCGCAGTATCCAAGCCATTCGCGGCAAGGGCTGCCAGGTCGGGCTGGTGTTCAACCCGGCCGCCCCTCTGGATGTGCTGGACTGGGTCATTGATGACATCGACCTGGTGCTCATCATGAGTGTCAACCCCGGTTTTGGCGGGCAAAGCTTCATCGATGCTTCGCTGCGCAAGATTGAGGCGGTGCGCCGCCGCATCGACGCTTGCGGCAAGGCCATCCGGCTGGAAGTGGACGGCGGCATCAAAGCCAGCACGATTGCCGCTGCGGCCTGTGCCGGGGCCGACACCTTTGTCGCCGGCAGCGCCATTTTTGGCGCACCCGATTACGCAGTGGCCATCGGCGAGTTGCGCCAGGCCCTGGCATCGGCCTGAGCCCGTTGCACGCAGCCGCATGACAGGGCCCAGGCGCATCGAGGGCATCCGCGCTGCTGTACTGGACCTGGACGGCACCCTGGTTCACACGCTGCCCGATTTTGCTGCCGCCACCAACCGCATGTTGGCCGACTTGGACTTGCCCGGCTTGTCGCAAGCGCAGATTGCGCTGTACATCGGCAAGGGATCGGAAAATTTGATCGTTTCAGTATTGAATTCAGCTCTAGCCAAAGTAAAATCTTCCGCTGCCGCTATTGAATCAGGAGTAGACGCCGTGCCATCCAAGGCGGATGTTGAGGCCAGCAGCCTGTACGGGCTGGCCTTTTCCCGCTACCAATGGCATTACGCCGAACTCAATGGCGATTTCGCCAGTGTGTACCCTGGTGCGCTGGAAGGGCTGGCGTTCTTGCGGCAACGCGGCCTACCGCTGGCCTGCCTGACGAACAAGCCGCTGGCCTTTGCCCAAGCCTTGTTGCGGCAAAAAGGGCTGGACGGGTATTTCAGCCACGTATTTGGCGGCGATAGCTTTGCACGCAAAAAGCCCGACCCTCTGCCGCTCCTGGAGACCTGTGCCGCGCTGGGCAGCTTGCCGCGCCAGACACTGATGCTGGGCGATTCCAGCAACGACGCGCAGGCCGCACGTGCTGCCGATTGCCCGGTGCTGCTGGTGCGCTATGGCTACAACCACGGCGAGCCTGCTGAATCGGCAGGTGCCGACGGCACCCTCGGCAGCCTCGCCGAACTGGCCAACTGGCTGTCCTGACCGCTGGTGCGCCAAGGCGCGTACTGCGCGTCTAGAAGTTGGTCGGTTTGCCGAGCAAGGCTTCTTTGAGGTTGGCGTCGGCAGGGTTTTTGCCCAGCCAGATGCTCAGCATGGCATTGAAAAACTCGGGCTCCTTGAACGGCTCACCCTGCACCACGCCCTTGATAGTAATCACGGTGCCTACATTCGGAAAGTACTCTATTGAGAATGTGTCGCCGGGCACCAACTTTTTATGGTCGGCAAAAATCTGGCCCATGCGGATCAAGCCAGGAATCAGTTTGGGTAGCTCAGAGCGGCTGGTGTTGTCTTCCACGCCGCGGGTGAACAGTTTGCCGAGTTCTTTGGTATCGATGTCGCGCAGCATCTGGATGGCCATGCGTTTGGGGCCGGTAGCGGCGATCACGGCTTCGGGCGTGTCGGCTTTTTTGCCCAAGTAAAGCCCGGCGGTGTAGACCTTGAAAATCGCCTTGTAGCGCGTTCCCGCGCCGTTGAGCACGACCGGCGTGCCGCGGATGGTGGCAGTGTCTTCGTATTTAACGCCATTGACGTCGATAACCGCCGCAGTAGCTGCGGGCAGCACGCCGCACAACGCCGCGATGGCCAGCAATTGCTTGAGTGATTTCATAGTTGTCTCCTAAAGATAAGTGAATGCGCCTAGCAGGCAAGGCTTTCGGGCAAATGACACCGACCCCTCTTTTTGTAAGCAAATTATTCCTGTTGCGGTTGCCGCGCGGCAGAGGGTTTACCTTGGCAGGCCAATGCTAGACTCGAATTTATGCAGCTAAATTTACATTGGCGGGTTGTTATTTGCCCTGCGGCGTGCTCACCGGTCTGCGCTTGCGCGGGGCCTGCAACCCGCGACCGGCGCTGGCGTTGACCTTGCCTGCCACGTGCAGCCCGCGCCAGCCCAAGAGCTGCGCTTGCGCCGCAAGCGCAGCCGTCCATCCCATGGTTTGAATGCGCTCAGCCCAGCGCTGATGCATGGAGAAGTGCATGATCACTGAACAAGAATTCGCCGCCCTGGCAGAGCAGGGCTACAACCGTATCGCGCTGGTAGCCGAGCGCTTTGCCGACCTGGAAACCCCGCTGTCGCTGTACCTCAAGCTGGCGCATTCGCAGGCGGGCGGACAGCACAGCTTTTTGCTCGAATCGGTGGTCGGCGGCGAGCGCTTTGGCCGCTACAGCTTTATTGGCTTGCCGTCCAAAACCCTGCTGCGCAGCCGGGGTTTTGGCGCGCAGGTGCTGACCGAGATCGTCACGGGCGGTCAGGTGGCCGAGACTTCGCAGGCCAATCCGCTGGCGTTCATTGCCCAATACCAGAGCCGCTTCAAGGTGGCGCCCATGCCGCAGCTGCCGCGCTTTTGCGGCGGCCTGGCCGGCTACTTTGGCTACGACACAGTGCGGCATATCGAAAAGAAATTGCAGGCCTCCTGCCCGCCCGACACGCTGGGCTGTCCGGATATCTTGCTGCTCCAGTGCGAAGAGCTGGCGGTGATTGACAACCTCTCGGGCAAGTTGTCGCTCATCGTCTATGCCGACCCTGGCCAGAGCGGCGCGTATGCCGCGGCCGTGCAGCGTTTGGCGGAATTGAGCCAGCGGCTGGCGCAACCCGTCAGCGAGGCCGACCTGCAGCGCAGCGCGCCCAGCGCCGCCCCGGCCCCGGTGCACCGCGAATTCCCCAAGGCGGATTATTTGGCTGCGGTGGCCCGCGCCAAAGACTTGATCGCAGCGGGCGATTTCATGCAGGTGCAGGTGGGTCAGCGCATGAGCAGGCCGTTTGCCGACTCGCCGCTGCTGCTGTACCGGGCCCTGCGCACCTTGAACCCCAGCCCCTATATGTACTACTACCACTTTGGTGATTTTTCCGTGGTCGGTGCCAGCCCCGAGATTTTGGTGCGCCAGGAGGCGGTGCAGGCCGCACGTACCGGCGCAGAGGGCGTCGCGCCTGCGGGCGCTGAAGGCCAAGCCAGCCGCCCCAGCCAGCAAATCACCATCCGCCCGCTGGCAGGCACCCGGCCGCGCGGGGCCACGCCGCAGGCCGACCTGGCGGCCGAGCAAGCGCTGCTGGCCGACCCGAAAGAGCGCGCCGAGCACGTGATGCTGATTGACCTTGCCCGCAACGACATCGGCCGGATTGCGCAGGTCGGCAGCGTCAAGGTGACCGAGTCGTTCACGGTCGAGCGCTACAGCCATGTGATGCACATCGTCAGCAATGTGCAGGGCGTGCTCAAGCCCGGCACCAGCAACATGGACGTGCTGCGCGCCACTTTCCCGGCGGGCACGCTGACGGGCGCGCCCAAAGTCCATGCGATGGAACTGATCGATGTGCTCGAGCCCAGCAAGCGCGGCCTCTACGGCGGCGCTTGCGGCTACCTGAGTTTTGCGGGTGACATGGACGTGGCGATTGCGATTCGCACCGGCATTGTCAAAGACCAGACCTTGTACGTGCAAGCGGCTGCGGGCATCGTCGCCGACAGCGTGCCCGAGCTGGAATGGGCCGAGACCGAAGCCAAGGCGCGCGCCTTGCTGCGTGCGGCAGAGCTGGTGGAGCAAGGCCTGGCCTCGGAGCAAGGCAGTGCCGTAGCGCTGCCGCCCCCGCTGCGCAAGGCCAGGGCCTGCGCGAACATGACCGAGTTGCGTGGCTGCATTGACACGCTCGACCAGCAACTGGTGGCACTGGTGGCTGAGCGCACAGGGTACGTGGCGCAGGCCGCGCGGCTGAAGTCGGACCCGGGCCAGATTGTGGACCGCCCGCGCATTGAGTTCATCATTGAGCGGGTGCGCCGCATGGCGCGCGAGGCCGGCGCGCCAGAGGCGGTGTGCGAGGCCACCTGGCGAGCGATGATTGACGCGTTCATCGCCTTCGAGCGGGCCGAGTTCGAGCGCTTGCACCCAGCGGCCAGCAGCCATTCCCCAGGAGCGGGCGCATGAAGCTGCTCATGATCGATAACTACGACAGCTTCACCTACAACTTGGTGCAGTACTTTGGCGAGCTCGGCGCAGAAGTGGACGTGGTGATGAATGACGAGCTCACACTGCAAGCGCTGGCCGAGCGCATGGCCGCCGGGCCGGTGGACCGGCTGGTGGTGTCGCCGGGGCCGTGCTCACCCGCCGAAGCGGGGATTTCGGTCGCTGCCATCCGGCACTTTGCGGGCAAGCTGCCGATCCTGGGCGTGTGCCTGGGCCACCAAAGCATCGGCGCGGCATTTGGCGGCAAAGTGGTGCGGGCGCAGCAATTGATGCACGGCAAAACCAGTGTGATTCAAACCACGCAGCAAGGCGTATTTGCCGGCCTGCCGGCGCAGTTCAGTGCCTGCCGCTACCACTCGCTGGCGATCGAGCGGGAAAGCTTCCCCGCCTGCCTGGAAATTACCGCGCAAACCGCCGATGGCGAGATCATGGGGGTGCGCCATGCAGGGTTTCCCCAGAAGGGGCGGTTGGAGGGCGTACAGTTCCACCCCGAGTCGATATTGACCGAACATGGGATGGATCTGCTGCGCAATTTTTTGCTATAAATTGGTGAGCTATACCGGCAATATTTACCTTGGCTAGAGCCTGGTTTTACATAAAATCTTTGAAAAATCTCCACTGTTGGCCTATTTTAGAGTTGCCCCGCCATGCCGCCCCGTATCACCCCCCAGGAAGCGCTCCAGCGCACGATCGAGCACCGCGAGATTTTTCACGACGAGATGCTGCACCTGATGCGGCTGATCATGTCGGGCGAGATGTCGCCGCTCATGACGGCAGCGCTGCTCACCGGCTTACGCGTGAAAAAAGAAACCATTGGTGAAATCACCGCCGCTGCACAGGTCATGCGCGAGTTCTCGACCAAAGTCGAGGTCGCTGACAAGACCCATTTGCTCGACATCGTCGGCACCGGCGGCGACGGCGCGCACACTTTCAACATTTCCACCTGCGCCATGTTCATCGCCGCCGCAGCCGGGGCCAAGGTGTGCAAACACGGCGGGCGCAGCGTCAGCAGCAAAAGCGGCAGCGCCGATGTGCTGGAGGCATTGGGCGTGCACATCCACCTGCCGCCGCAAGCCATCGCCGACTGCCTGGCGCAAGTGGGCATTGGCTTCATGTTCGCGCCCAACCACCACCCGGCAATGAAAAATGTCGCGCCGTTGCGCAAGGAGTTGGGTGTGCGGACGCTGTTCAATATTTTGGGACCGCTGACAAACCCCGCCGACGCGCCGAATATTCTGATGGGCGTGTTCCATGCCGATCTGGTCGGCATCCAGGTGCGCGCCCTGCAACGGCTGGGGGCGCAGCACGCGTTGGTCGTGCATGGGCGTGACGGGCTGGACGAGGTCTCGCTGGGGGCCGCCACGCTGGTTGGCGAGCTGAAAAACGGCGAAGTCACCGAGTTTGAAATTCACCCCGAAGACTTTGGCCTGACCATGTCCAGCAGCCGCAATTTGCGGGTGGAAACGCCCGAGCAGTCGCGTGCCATGCTGCTGTCGGTGCTGCGCAATGAGAAAAGCCCGGCGCGCGAGATTGCGCTGCTCAACGCCGGGGTGGCCTTGTACACGGCCAATGTGGCCGACTCTTTGCTCATCGGCCTGCAACTCGCGCAGGCTGCCGTCGAATCAGGCCGTGCGCTCAGCAAGCTCGAGGCGCTGGCGGCAACCACCCAGCAACTTGCGGCCACGGCCGGGAAGTGAGTCTCCATGCCTGACATCCTGAACCAGATCATCGCCGCCAAACGCGAAGAAGTGGCCACTGCCAAGCAGCGCAGGCCGCTGGCCAGTGTCCGGGCCGACGCCGAAAGCCGTGTGCTCACGCGGGATTTCGCGGGCGCGATGCAGCGCAAAGTCAAGGCGGGCCAGGCGGCAGTGATCGCCGAAATCAAAAAGGCCAGCCCGAGCAAAGGCGTGCTGCGGGCTGACTTTATCCCTGCCGACATCGCACAAAGCTACGCCGAGGGTGCGGATGGGGTCAGCGCGGCCTGCCTGTCGGTGCTGACCGATGTGCAATTTTTCCAGGGCTCGGTTGATGCCCTCAAGCAGGCGCGCGCCAGTTGCGATTTGCCGGTGCTGCGCAAAGACTTCATGCTTGAGCCCTACCAAATCTACGAGTCCCGCGCGATGGGTGCCGATGCGATCTTGCTGATTGCTGCGGTGCTGGATGATGCGCAGATGGCCGATTTGGCCGCTTGTGCCCGCAGCCTCGACATGGCGGTGCTGGTCGAGTCACATGACGCGGCCGAGTTGCAGCGCGCCCTGCGCGTCAACACCCCGCTGATCGGCATCAACAACCGCAACTTGCGCACGTTTGAGCTGCGGCTGGAGACCACGCTGGATTTGGTCAAAGAGGTGCCTGCGGACCGGTTGTTAGTGACGGAAAGCGGCATCGTGACACTGGCCGATGTCCAGCGGCTGCGCCAAGCGGGCGTGCAAGCCTTTTTGGTCGGTGAGACTTTCATGCGCGCCGACGAGCCCGGGGCGGCGCTGGCTGCGCTGTTTGCGTGAAGTCACCGGCTGCGGCAGTGACCGCCGCCGAGTTGCGGGGGCGCTTTGCGGTCTACGGCCGCTACTACGAAGCGGAGCTGGGCGACTGCATTCAAGGCAATACCGCTCAGGCCAAAGCGGCTCCAAGTGGTCTGCGTCACGCCTTGCGCAGCCACCTGGAGATCGTTGACCACACGCTGCCCTGGCCAGCGGTTCGGCAGCAAGCGGCGGACTGGGTTGTTGTCATGATGAACCCCGGCGCGTCCCGGCCGCTGCAAGCCCCGGACGCCCAGGGGTGGGCGCCGGCGCTACCCGACCGGACCCAATACCAGTTGATGAAGCTGGCGTTGCGCTGCAGCCCGCAGCGCGCTATTGGGCATATCCGCGTGATCAATTTGTCGGACTTGCGAACCCCCCAGAGCGCGCGGCTGTTTGAACTGCTGGCACTGCTGCCCGACGACAGGCACAGCATTTTCAGTGCCGCGCGTGCGGGGGAGTTGGCGCGTGCATTGGGCGCGCCGCAGGTGCCCGTGCTGTGTGCCTGGGGCATGGCCAAACCGTTGGCACCACTGGCAAACGCTGCTTTGGCGGCTTTGGGCGGCAGAACGCTATGGGGGCTGCACTGCGGCGGCATGCAGTACCGCCACCCCCTGCCGCAGCGTTCCGACTTGCAGCAGCACTGGCTGGACGATATGCAGGCGCAGATAGAGCGCCTGAGTCCCGCAGTCACCCCGGAAATTTAAGCAAGGCAGCCGCAATTCATGCTATATTATCCGGCTCTCTGGAGAGGTGGCCGAGTGGTTAATGGCAGCAGACTGTAAATCTGCCCTCTAACGAGTACGCTGGTTCGAATCCAGCCCTCTCCACCAATGAATTTAGGGTCTGTTTGCGGGTGTAGCTTAATGGTAGAGCTGAAGCCTTCCAAGCTTAAGACGAGGGTTCGATTCCCTTCACCCGCTCCAATTTGGGCTGGTCGCAGCGGCGTTAATAGCGACCATCGGGGCGGAAGGTAATTTGCAGAAGTTGTGGGCGACCTGAGTGTCACAAACAGCTTGGAGAATGGTAGGTTTTGGTTTTCAGCCCATTTGGCTCAGTGGCAGAGCACTCCCTTGGTAAGGGAGAGGTCGCGGGTCCGATTCCCGCAATGGGCACCACTGATTTAAGTCATTTTTAGTTATTCAAAAGGTTTTCGATCATGGGAAAAGAGAAATTCGAGCGCACCAAGCCGCACGTCAACGTAGGCACGATTGGGCACGTTGACCACGGCAAGACCACACTGACGGCGGCCATTACGACTGTTTTATCGGCCAAATTCGGCGGTGAAGCCAAAGCCTACGACCAAATTGACGCAGCCCCAGAAGAGAAGGCTCGCGGCATCACCATCAACACCGCCCACGTTGAGTACGAAACCGCCAACCGCCACTACGCCCACG
>JBJXED010000109.1:0-7153 GCA_046155225.1 Burkholderiaceae bacterium | reverse complement strand
CACGTATCAGTGAGGGCTACAAGGCAGACAAGGCCGCCTGCAAGCCCATGAGTGCCAATGCCAAAGACGTTTGCATTGAAGAAGCCAAGGCCAAGGAAAAAGTGGCCCGCGCCGAGCTGGAATACGGCTACACCGCCAAGCCCTCAGACCAGACCAAGCTCATGAAAGTCAAAGCCGACAGCGCTTACGCGGTGGCCAAGGAAAAGTGTGATGACAAGAGCGGCAATGACAAGCGGGTGTGCGTGGCAGAAGCCAAAGCGGTCCAGGTCAAAACCACCACCGACGCCAAGATGGGTGAAAAAATAAGCAACACCCGCATGGACGGTGCGCAGGACAAGCTCAACGCCGACTACAACGTAGCCACGCAAAAATGCGATGCCATGGCCGCCGATGCGAAAACCGCGTGCATGGCAGCGGCACGGGCCAAGTTCGGCAAAACCTGAAGGCTTTGCAGAGTTTAAAAAAGCCGGCTTTGGTCGGCTTTTTTTATGCGGGCGAACTCTAAAACAACTGCTTGTGCACTTGAACATCCACATACATGCCCAGAAAGTCGCCCGGATAACCATGCCAGGAGCCGCTCACTGGTGAGGCCAGGGTGGCATGGCGCGCGACGGCCACACGGATCAAGTCGGTGCCGCCGATCAAGTTGTTGGTGGGGTCAAACGGCATCCAGCCCGCCCCCGGCAAATAGACCTGCACCCAGGCGTGGGTAGCACCTGCCCCGACGTTTTGTTGCGCGCTGTTGTCGAGCCACGGCGTGTAGAGGTAGCCCGATACAAAACGCGCGGCATAGCCCAATGCGCGGAGGGCTTCAATCATCAAGGTCGCGAAGTCACGGCAGGTACCGCTTTGCCAGCGCAGGGTCTCGTAGGGTGTTTGTACGCCCTCGCCGTAGCGTGCCTGGTAGCGCATGGCGCCGCGGATGAATTGCGTCATGTCAACCAGCAATTCCCGGCTGCCGGTGCCCCCGCCCGCACTCACAAACTGGCGGGCCCAGGCCAGCAGTTCGCCGCTGGGGTCGTCGTAGTAGGGCGTCAGGTAGGGCGACAGCACCAATTGTTGCTCGGCGTCATAGGCAAACGGGTAGGTCAGCGCGGACGGGCTGAGTGCCAAATCAAGCGCGCGGGTGCCGGTGTGCTCGACTGAAAACGAACACACCACCTTGAATTGCGTGGCCGGACTTTGCGGCTGAATCAAGGCCACCGAATTGGAGTACACGTCCTGGATCAGGCGGATGTCCATCGGTTCGGGAAAGACCTGCATGTTGGTGGCCAGCACGCGCAAGTCGTGGCTGCCGCGCGGACGAAACATCACACGGTGCTCACCCAGTGATACCGGCTGGGCATAGCGGTAATCGGTGGTGTGGGTAATGTCGAAATAAACGGACACGGCCTGCTCCTGGGCTTCAAGCGCCAGACAAGCGCTGCGCCCGGCCAGCGGTGTGTTCAAAAAAGAAGCGCAACATTTCGCCAGTGGCGTCGGGTCCTTGTGCATCGGTGTAGCTGCCCGCCGGGTGGCCACCCGACCAGGCGTGGCCTGCGCCGTGCACCACCCAGTGCTCGGCCAGTGCGGCGCCCAGGGCGTCGCGGTGCACGGCGCGGGTGTAGGTTCTTCCCTGGCGGGAGACACCGCGTTCGAGTTTGAATCGGTTGGCCGGGAGCAGCGGGCTGAAGGCGTGCGGTGTTGGCAATGACGCATGCAACACCTGCTCGCCATTGCGCGGATGCACGGTTTTGTCCTGGTCGCCATGAAACACGATGGTGGCCACCGGACGCTTTGTCATGGACGGGCTGAGGAGCCCGCTGGCCCCGTACTGCATCACAGCAAGCGCCTGACCCATGTGGCTGGCGGCACCGCTGCGTAAGCCCGAATGCACGCCCACCGCTGAAAAGATGTCGGGATAGGCCTCAGCCACGATCGCGGCCATGGCACCGCCAGCCGAGAGCCCGGCGATGAAGACGCGGTGCGGGTCGATGGGGTAGCGTTTTTGCACCGCGCAGGTCAGGCTGGCGAGCAATGCAGGCTCACCGCTGCCGCGTGACTGGTGGCCGGGCAGGTACCAGTTCCAGCAGCGCTGGGGATGGGCGCTGTATGACTGTGCCGGATACAGCACAAAAAAACCATGCTCCTGTGCCCATTTGTTCATGCCGGTGCCGGCCGCAAAGTCGTCCGGGTCCTGGTTGCAGCCGTGCAGCATCACCACCAGCGGCAAGCGGCGGCCTTCTTGGGCGGGCGGGACAAACAATTTGTAGCTGATGCGCCGGGCTGCGTAGGCATGGGTGCCGCTGGTAAAGCTTTTTTGCATCGCCCGCAAGGCCGCAGGCGCTGCCGTAGCGCTGCCCGCCGCTGTGCGGGCCCCGGAGCGCGGCGCAAGCGCGGGTTGACGCGCCAGCGCCCGGCTGGGTTTGGGTTGGGCCAGTGCGCTGCGCGGTTTGGCAGGCCGCTTGGCCACGGCAGCAGTATTGAAGGCTGCGCTCAGCTTGCGTTGCAGTGCCTTGCGGGGTTTTTTCCATGGGTCGGCCCAGGTCAGCCGCGCTGCGGTGCGCAGCAGCCGCCGCAGGGCCTTGCTCATCTAGGAGAGCTGCTGGTACGCGGCTTTGCCCGCCGCCGCGCTGACGCCGCTGATGAATGTGCCCCAGGCGATGTCAATCAGCGCAATCTTCACCGGCCAGTCCCGCAAGGTGGCCAAGTTGCTGAGGTCGTAGGTGATGTAGGCGAAAAAGCCAAACAGCGCCCCCGAGGCAATGGTTTTGCCCCAACTGGGGTTGGCCGCGTTAGGCATGACGGCAAAGATCAACAAACCCAGCGCAAAGAGTAAATAAAACACCACCGCCACCGGAATATTCGGCTGCGCCGCCAGCAAGTGGCCAATGCTTTGCTGGTAGAGCGGCTTGGCGACAAATCCCAGCCAGACAAAGTCCAGTGCCACGATGACCAAAGCCATCGCGGCATAGGCGGCCAAATAGGCGGTCACAGGGCGTTGGCGCAAGGGCGTTGCTTCAGAAGCGGTAGATCTGGTTATTCTCCACCTTCACGCGGTCGCCCACGCGCAGGTTGTCGACACGCTGGTAGTCGTACTGGGCCGAAGCGCCATTGTCAAAGCGCACGCTGACGCGGTAAATGTCGGTGTCGCTCTTGCGGCTTTTTTCGTATTCATTGCCGGCATACGCACCGCCTACCGCGCCCACGCCGGTGGCCAGCACTCTGCCCGTGCCGCCGCCGACCTGGTTGCCCACGACGGCACCGAGGATGCCGCCAATCACAGCCCCGGCACCGGAGCTGCGCGAGGCCACGGGGATGACTTCAATCTGTGTCACGTTGCCCAGAATGGACGCGTTGTACGATCCGCCGCCGGGGCTGTTGTAGACCACACCGGGGGATGAGGGGATGGATTCGTTGCGCGGGCCGGGGCTGGAGCAGGCCGACAGCAAGGCCAACGCGCAAACCGAAACGGCAGCACTGAGCGGTAGATTTTTCATGGGGTACCTCTTTCATGGTCAGAAGAAATGGCACCGGAGACGGCACCAGAAACACCAGTATCAGCGCCCCTTGCAGCGGCGGGGCTAGTCGATTGCCGAATCAGCGTGCCAGCTTGCAAGCCTGCGGCGGGTAGGAGATGTCTGACGCAAGTCCGTCAGGCAGGGGCCGACCTGGCAAGTCAGTGCCTGCAAAAACCATAGCAATGGCGGCAGGAAATACCTTGGCTACAGGCTTGTTTGGCATAAAAAAATGCGAAAAACCCGCATTTGGGGCTGCTGCAGCCCACTACAGCCAATACTCCCATGTCTTGGCAAATATCTCTTTGAGCCGCCACTGCAGCGGCCGGTTTTGCCATTGCGCCAGTGTGATGTTGTCGGACTCGGCCAGGTCCTTGTCAAACTGGGTTTGCAACTGGCTGCCAAACGCGGTACCCAGCACCACCGCGTTCAACTCGTGGTTGTGCAGAAAACTGCGCCAGTCGAGGTTGGTCGAGCCCACCGTCGCCCAGACGCCATCGACCAGCGCCGTTTTGGAGTGCAGGATCACGCCGCGGCGCTGGTACAACTTCACACCGGCTTGCAGCAGCGCAAGGTAGGAGCCGCGTCCGGCATGAAAGGTGAGCCAGGAATCGGTCTCGCTGGGCAGGATCAGTTTCACATCGACACCGCGCTGCGCGGCAGCCTGCAGCGCCGTGAGCAATTGCGGGTCGGGCACGAAATAGGCGTTGGTGATCGCGATGCTGGTTTCGGCGTTGTCAATCGCCGACAGCAGCGTGGCGTAGATCAGACTGAAACTTTCTTCCGGCGAGCTGCCGATCGCGCGCACCACCTGCTGGCCGGCCACCACCGGCGGGGGAAAGTAGTCGAGCGCTGGCAGTGGCGGACCTTTTTGCTGCGCCCAGGCGGCCAGGAACAGTTTTTGAAATTCGGCCACCACCGGCCCGCGCAATTGCACATGGGTGTCGCGCCAGGCCAGGCGGCTGACGGCCGCAGTGCTGGTGGTGCTGCTGCTGGCCTTGGCTTTTGACTTCGGCTTGAACGAGCCGCCCGAATACACACTGCTGATGTTGACGCCGCCCAAAAACGCGGTTTTCCCGTCCACCACCAGGAGCTTGCGGTGGTCGCGCTGGTTCAGCGCCCATTCCTTGCGCGCCGCCAGCGGGTTGATCGGGTTGAACTCCAGGAGTTTGATGCCGCTGTCGGTCAGGGTCTTGAAGAAGGTGCTGGGCGTGTCGAACGTACCGGCGCTGTCCACAATCAGGTGCACCTGCACGCCCTGGGCTTGCTTGGCGATCAGGGCGCTGGCAAAGCGCTGGCCGACCTCGTCGTCGTCGAGGATGTAAGTCTCCAGGTGAATGTGGTTTTGCGCCGCCGTGATGGCGGCAAACATCGCGCGGTAAGTCGCCGGGCCGTCTTGCAGCAGCGTCACTTCATTGCCGGTGGTCAGCGGGCTGCCGACAATTTCTTCTTCCAGTGCCAGGTGGCGGTCAAAAATACTCGTGGGCACGCCGCGGCTCTTCAAACGGTTCAGCACCGCCTGGCTCTGCGCCGCCGTCAGTGGCCCGCGCGCGCCGACCAGTGCTGCGGCAGGGCGGGCGGTATTCAGCGCTGTGTTTTGCGCGGTCTTTTGAGCCGTGCTGGGCGTTCGGCTGCGCGCCAGGTCGGGCACGATGGTGGGCAGGCTGGTGCAACCGGCCAGCGCCAAAATGCCCAGTGCCAGCCAGCGCCTGCCGCTTTTGATGCACCCGTGCACAAAGCGCCCGGCATGCTCGCCATGCCCGCTGGTGCTGGCGGGCGGGCGGTGCATCAGATTTTGCCCATCACCAGCAAAACGAGCAGCACCACAACAACCAGACCGAGGCCGCCGCTGGGGCCGTAGCCCCAATTGCGGCTGTGGCCCCAGCTGGGGATGGCGCCAATCAGCACCAAGATCAGCAAAATCAAAACAAGGGTTCCCAGACTCATGGCGCTCTCCTTGGCTCAGGGGGGTGGGTTAAGCGGCTCAATTGCTGGGCACGGATGCGGCGGGTACAACGATGATGGCCGTCTCGCCAGTCCGGCCGGTCTGGCCGCGCAGGCCATCATTGCCTTGCAAGCCTGCACTGCCTTGCGCGCCGTCGTTGCCTTGCATGCCCGCGCTGCCGGTGGAGCCCGTGGCACCTGTGGAGCCCGCGTTGCCCGTCGAGCCTGTGGCACCTTGTGGGCCGGCAGGCCCCGGTACCGCCACGGGCGTGCCCGGTACGACGACAACCGGTGCCCGCTCACAGGCACTCAAAATCACAGCGGCAAGCAACAGGGCGGGTAGGGTCAAAGGGTTCATGAAAATTCCTGAAAAAAGAAAAGTGGCGCGGCCACCGGAAGTCCCGGTGCAAAAGAAAAAGTCTTCCCTGCCCCGGGTTTAAAGGCTGCGGCATTGGCCAGCGTACTGGGCGAGCCCGCAGCGTCGCAGGCCTATCGTTGTCCGCAGCGCGGATTCACGCCATAGGTGCGCAGCGGCTTGGTCTGTGGGTGAATGACTACAGGGCGTAGCGCCAGCGCCGTGTCCTACACCGGCTCTGGCTGCAGGCCGATAGCGGGTGTGCAGGGGCGCACCTACAGTGAGTTCATGCACTGCGCAACCCACGACACCGCCCCAGTACCGCAAACGCAGCGCCGGGCCAGCTTGCTAAAGGCAGGCCCCGATTTCCAGCCCTCAAGTGGTGGGGCTCATCACCACTTTGTCCGATGATTTTTACCCGCTTAGTTTTTTAATATTTGAGGAAATTTTTATGCATATTCGTAACACCATCACCGCCAGCGCCTTCATCATTGCGATGCTCACCGTATCGGGCTGCGCCGTGGTGCGCGGCCAGGAAACGGTCGGTGCCTACATTGACGACACCGCCATCAGCACCGGCATCAAGGCGCGCTTTATCGAGGACAAGTCGGTCGATGCCACTGCCATCACGGTCGAGACGCTCAACGGCGCAGTGCAGTTGGCTGGCTTTGCCAAAAACTCAAGCGAAAAAGCCATCGCCGAGAGCATTGCGCGGCGCGTCAATGGCGTCAAATCCGTCAGCAACCAGATCGCTGTGCGCCCTTGATTTTCGTGGCGGCATCGCGCAGCACGCGATGCCCGTCAGGACGCTAAGTTCAGCTTGAAACGTCCAGCGTGCAACGGTCACCCGTTGCGCGCCTGGCCACGCAAACGCGTTTGAGACCCGGCAACTGCGGCGTCAAACGGGCTGCAATAAAGCGGCACAAATTCTCCAGCGTCGGCCGGCCCAGGCCCTGCACCTCATCGAGAAAATGATGGTCCAGCAGCGCACGCACCGCGTGCACCTGCAAGCGCAAGGCCGCCAGGTCCATCACCATGCCCAGGGCATCGGGCTCGCCGGCCACCGTGACTTCAGCGTGGTAGGTGTGGCCATGAATGCGGCGGCTGCCTTCGCGCTCAAGCTGGCGCTCCAGGGTGTGCGCCGCTTCAAAATAAAACTCCTGCGTTAGTTCAAACATCGCGCTCTACCTTATGCCCAGGGTTTTGTGCGTCTGCACGCTCAGGTGCCACTGCGGGTGCTGCAGGCACCAGTCAATCGCTTGCCGGGTGTGCTCGGCCAGCATGGGGCCGTCCATCGGCTGCACAAAGAAATGCGTGAAATCCAGGCTGTCAAATTGTCCGGGCTCGGCCCCCGCCT
>JBJXED010000108.1:0-17182 GCA_046155225.1 Burkholderiaceae bacterium | reverse complement strand
CCCACATCGATCTTGCCGCGCTCGGCAATGATGCTGTCGGCCTCGGCCTGGCCCAGGCTTTTGAGCATGCTGGTGACGCGCTCCAGGCTGCAGCTGCAGGCAAAGCGTGGCGCAGTCTCGCCGCTGCCGGGGGCAAAACGCAGCAGCTTTTCCTGCCAGAACAGGCGGTGCAGCACGGTGTCCACGCCCAGCGTGAGCAGTTCTTCCGCGGTCAGGCTTTTGGCCAGCAGGGCCAGGCGCTGGTAGTCCTCGTTTTTGCCAATGTCGTCTTCGTTGCTGCGCTCGGTAGTGCCAGATAAATTGCCCAGGCCTTGCATCGGCATGCGCTGGAGCAGCAGGCCCGCCGCTACCGTGCTGTTGGCGGCCAGCACCAGCGTGGTGTCGAGCTGCTCTCTTTGCAGCATGTAGTGCTCCAGCACCTCGGCCATGTGCTCAATGCGGTCCTCGGGTGCGCCAAACACCCTGCGTGACAAGGGCACCACGCCCTGGTAGGGCTGCTGGCCGGGTTTGCGCTCGGCCGGGTCGAGCGTGATGGCGCAGCGGGCCTGGTTGTGCAGATTCACCATGTCGCTCAGGCGGGCCCCTGCGGGCAGCTCGCCATGCACTTTGGCGGTAGCGCGGAAGGCCAGGTCGGCCTGCACTTCGACCACGGCGAGCTTGAGCGGGCCGTCACCGAAGATTTGCAAGATCAGCGCGCCGTTGAATTTCAGGTTGGCCTGCATCATCACGGCGGCGGCGGTCATCTCGCCCAGAAGGTTTTGCACTTCGGGCGGGTAGGGGCCGGTCTCTGGGTTGGCGGCGCGGCGGCGCAGGATTTCCACCCAGGCGTCCGTCAGGCGCACCACCATGCCGCGCACCGGCAGGCCGTCGAAGATGAATTTGTGCAGTTCGGTCAAGTAGGGCTTTCTGTGGTGGCTGCTTACTGTGGCGGCGGTGAGTCAATGCGCGTCAGGCCCTTGCGGAAACGCTCGGCGTTGTGCACATAGTGCTGCGCGCTTTCGGTGATCTTGGCGGCGGCAGCATCGTCCAGCGTGCGCACCACCTTGGCCGGGCTGCCCATGATGAGCGAGTTGTCGGGGAATTCTTTGCCTTCGGTAACCAGACTGTGCGCGCCAACGATGGAGTTTTTGCCAATGCGCGCCCGGTTCAGCACCACCGCGCCAATACCGATCAAACTGTTGTTGCCAATGCTGCAGCCATGCAGCATGACCTGGTGGCCCACCGTCACGTCGTCGCCAATGGTCAAAGGGCAGCCGATGTCGGCATGCAGCACCGACAGGTCCTGGATATTGCTGCGCTGGCCGATGGTGATGGTTTCGGTGTCGCCGCGCACCACCGCACCAAACCAGACGCTGGCCTGCGCGCCAAGGTGTACATTGCCCATCACCTCGGCGCTGCCCGCCACCCAGGCCCCAGCGGCCAGCGCGGGGCGGTGTTGATCAAGCTGGTAGAGCGCCATGTTTTCTCCCGTGATGTTGTTGGACCCTATTTTGACTTCCCTGCCGCATGACTGAACTGCGCCATATGGCCCTGGAGGCGCTTTGCAGCCCCGATTTAGAGCAAAAAGTGGCTCTAGCCAAGGTATTTCTTGCCGGTAATGCTATTTTTAAAGTAGCGCCTGGTGTCATGCCTGTCCCACCCGTTGGCACGCCGTTGCCGGGCCGGCCGGCCCGCCCGGCGCTCATGGACCACCTGAACGTGGCACGCCGCTCACCCTTCACGCCGGACGGGCACGCGGCGCTGATGCATTCGATCGCGCACATCGAGTTCAACGCCATCAATCTCGCGCTCGACGCGGTCTGGCGCTACAGCGCCATGCCTGAGGCCTACTACCGCGACTGGGCGCGCGTGGCCTCTGAAGAAGCCCGCCACTTCAGCCTGTTGCGCGCCCACTTGCAAGGGCTGGGCTATGACTACGGCGACTTTCCCGCGCACAACGGCTTGTGGGAAATGGCCGAGAAAACCCGGGGCGACATCACCGCCCGCATGGCGCTGGTGCCGCGCACGCTGGAGGCGCGCGGCCTGGACGCGACGCCGCTGATACAGGCCAAGCTGACGAAGGCTGGCACCCCGGCCGCCCGCGCAGCCATTGCGATTCTGGACGTGATCCTGCACGACGAAGTCGGCCACGTGGCCATTGGCAACCACTGGTACCGCTGGCTGTGCGAGCGCGAGGGGCTTGAGCCGGTGGCGCACTACCGCTGGCTCACGCAGCACTACGCCGCCCCGCGCCTGAAGCCGCCGTTCAACGACACGGCACGCAAACAGGCGGGTTTTACCGACGAAGAATTGGCGGCGCTGCTGGCTTAGGCGCGGGTGGATGCGAATCACCCTCTGAGGTGGATGCGATTCACCCCCGAGGGTGATGTTTGGCATGCAACAGCGCCAGCCGCTCGCGCGCCACATGGGTGTAGATCGTGGTGGTGGAAATGTCGGCATGGCCGAGCAGCAGTTGCACCGCGCGCAAATCGGCACCGTGGTTGAGCAGGTGCGTGGCAAACGCGTGGCGCAGCGTGTGCGGGGACAGCGGGGTGGTGACGCCTGCCGTGCGGGCCACGTTTTTCACCGTCATCCAGAACATCACCCGCGTCATGGCGCTGCCGACTTTGGCACCGCGGCTGGTCACAAACACATCGTGCGTTTGCAGGCCCTGCAAGATCGCAGGCCGGCCCTGCGCCAGGTAACGCTCCAGCCACTCGCGCGCCTCCTCGCCAAACGGCACCAGCCGCTCCTTGCTGCCCTTGCCCGTAACGCGAAGCACGCCCTCGTTCAGCCCCAGGTGGTGCAGCTTGAGCGTGACCAGTTCACTCACGCGCAGGCCACTGGCGTACATCAACTCGAGCATGGCGCGGTCGCGCAGGCCCAGTGGGGTGGTGACATCGGGCGCGCTGAGCAGCGCCTCGACCTGCGCCTCGCTGAGCGTTTTGGGCACGCGCAACGCCTGCTTGGCCATTTCCAGCTTCAGGCTCGGGTCGGCGCTGATGTGTCCCTCGCGCAGCGCCCAGCGAAAGTAGCGCTTGAACACCGTCATGCGGCGATTCGCGGAGCTGGCCTTGGTTTGCGCGTGGCGGGCGGCAAAGTAGGCGTTGATGTGCGCCTCGGTGCAGTGGTTCAGACCGGTATCGCCCAGCCACTGGGCAAACGCCGAGAGGTCGCGCCGGTAGGCGTCCAGCGTGTTGCGCGCGAGACCTTGCTCGAGCCACAACGCGTCAATAAAACGGTCTATCTGCGCTTGGCTCTCAGGCAGCATGGGCAGTGCTGAGGCCAGCGCAAACACCCTAACCCAAGGGCACTTACTCGAGCTTGAGTTTGGCCGAGTCAACCACTTTTTTGTACACCTCGAGCTCGGCCTTCATTTGCGCCGCAAACTGCTCGGGCGTGTTGGCCACAATGATCGAGCCGGTGTCTTCAATGCGCTTGCGCACGGCCGGGTCTTCCAGGGCCTTGCGCACACCGGCGTTGATTTTGTCCACCACCTCTTTCGGCAGCCCCTTGGGCCCCAGGATGCCGTAGTAGGCGAGCCGGTTCACGGGCTCTAGGCCAATCTCCTTGAAGGTCGGCACGTTCGGCAGGCTCGCCAGACGCTGCGGCGCGGCCACCACGATGGGCACCAGCCGGTTGCTCTGGATGAAGGGCAGCGCAGAAGGGAGGTTGTCAAAAATCATCGGCACCTGGCCAGCCACCGTGTCGTTCAGCGCCGGACCGGCACCTCGGTAGGGAATGTGGGTGATGAAAGTGCCCGAGAGGTTTTTGTACAGCTCCATTTGCAGGTGGCCAATGCCGCCGGTGCCCGACGACGCAAACGAGTATTTGCCGGGTGATTTTTTGATCTCGGCCAGGAAGCCTTTGTAGTCCTTGGCCGGGAAGGCTGGGTGCACCGCAATCACATTCGGCGTGGCGGCGATGTTGATGATGGGGGTGAAATCGGTCGCCGCGTTGTACGGCATTTTCGGGTTGATGGCCGGGTTGGCTGCGGTGGTGGATACGGTGGCCATGCCCAGGCTGTAGCCATCGGGCGCGGCCTTGGCAGTTTCGTTCGCGCCAATCACGCCGCCGCCGCCGGCCTTGTTTTCCACAATCACGGACTGCCCCAGCGCCTTGCCCAGCGGCTCGGCGATCACACGGGCAATGATGTCGGTGGTGCCGCCCGGCGCAAACGGCACTTGCAGCTTGATGGTTTTGTTGGGGTAGTTTTGCGCCAGCGCGGCCGGCACGGCCAGGGCCAAGGCTGCGGCCAGGGCAGGGAACTTCAGACAGGTAAACGGCATGGTGGGGCTCCGAGGAAAAGTGTGCTCATGCTAACGGGCTTTGCGCGCGGCAACCCTGCGGGAAACACATACGGGCTTACCCGGTATCCAGCAGGCGCGGCGGCAGATGACTCCGGAGTGACTGCACAGCCACCCCAAGCCGAGGGCAAGGGGGGTGCCGCTGGTATTCTCGCTGGGTGAATTACGCGCAACTGCTGTTTCCTGATTTCTCGCTGATCTTGCTGGGCTACCTGGTGTGCCGCCACACGGCGCTCAACCGCACGGTGTGGGCGCAGGTCGAGTCGCTGGTGTACTATTTTTTGTTCCCGGTGCTGCTGTTTCACAGCATCGTGAAAAACCCGCTCGATCTGGGCGCTGCCTCGGGCCTGATCGGGGCCGGGCTGGTGCTGGGCTGCATCAGCATTGGCCTGGCCTACGCGCTGCCGCACCTGCCCTGGCTCGGCCGCCACATTGACCGGCGCCAGCATGCCGCCAGTGCGCAGGTGGCGTTTCGTTTCAACTCGTTCATCGGCCTGGCATTGGCCGAGCGGCTGGCAGGCCAGCAGGGGCTGCTGCTGATCGCGGTGCTGATTGGCGTGTGCGTGCCGCTCTTCAACACCGCTGCCGTGTGGCCGATGGTGGCGTTGGGCAGCAAACCCGGCGAGCGCAAGCTGCTGGGTGAGCTGCTGCGCAACCCCTTGATTCTGGCCACCGCAACGGGCCTGGCCGCCAACCTTATGGGTTTTGTGCTGCCCGTATGGCTGGAGCCCACCGTCACCCGGCTGGGCGCGGCGTCGCTTGCGCTGGGCTTGATGGCCGCCGGCGCGGGCATGCAACTGGGCAGCCTGCGGCAAGGCAAGGCGCTGGCCGTGAGCCTCTTGGGCATTCGCCACTTTGTGCTGCCGCTGGTGGCACTGGCGCTGTGCCGCCTGTTTCGGCTCGATCCCACGCAGGCCACCGTTTTGCTGGCCTTCAGCGCCCTGCCCACCGCCAGCAGCGCCTACATTCTGGCGGCCAAAATGGGTTATGACGGTGCCTATGTGGCCGCGCTGGTCACGCTGTCCACGGTACTCGGCATGGCGAGCTTGCCTTTTGCGCTCGGGGCGCTGCGCTAGGGTGCTTACCTAAGCCCAGTTTTCCAATTTCAAACCACGCACCCGTTTGAACTCGTGCAAGTTGTTGGACACCAGCGTCATGTCCAGCGCCAATGCATGGGCTGCAATTTGCATGTCCAGCGGCCCAATCGGCGTGCCTTTGCGCTCCAGCGCCGCGCGCAACACGCCGTAAGCCTGCGCCGCAGCCAGGGTGTAGTCCAGCACCGTCAAAGGGGCCAGGAATTTCTCAAGTGCCAGCAGGTTGCGCGCCGATCCGCTTTTGCGCACGCCCCAATACAGCTCGCTGGCGGTGATGACCGAGACAGCCAGCCCGTCGCCCTCATGGGCCAAAAATTTACCCAGCACGGCGTTAGGGCGCTGGTTGATGACAAAGATGCAGATGTTGGTGTCGAGCAGGTAGCGCATCAGCTTGAAGCTCTTTTCTTGGGCAGCGCGGCAGATTCAGCGGGCGCAGCCACCTGCAAATTTTCACGTACATCCGCTTGCACTGGCTGCTGCCGCTCCAGCACGAAGCCGGGCTCAAACGCATGGACAGCATCTACCAACGACTGCATTGACGCTTTGGGCCGGCTGCTGAGCACCACGTCATCGCCCAAGCGGCGCACGAAGACCTCGGTGCTCTCAAAGCGGAACTCTTTGGGCAGCCGCACCGCCTGGCTGCGGCCGTGCTGGAAAAGCTTGGCCACGGGCTGCGTTTTACGGGGATCAATGGTTGCCATGGCAAGTCCTCGGATTGGTAGATACCAAGTGTATACCGCCTTTACCAGAGCCTTTGAACAAGCCCTAGCATGCCAACGCCCAATCGATATGCTGTCGCACCAGCGGGCTGGCCACGTGCCAGCGCGCGGCCAGTGCGGCACGCAACCCAGCGTCGTCACGCACCCGCAAGGCATTGCCCAGCGCCACCGCCACATTGCGCAGCCAGCGCTGGTGGCCAATGCGGCGGATGGCGCTGCCCTCGGTATAGCGCAAAAAATCCTGCTCGCTCCAGCCAAACAGTTGCAACAGTTGCTGGCCGCTCAAACCGGCGCGTTCGTCGAAATCGGGCAAGGCGCTGCGCTGGGCAAACTTGTTCCAAGGGCAGGCCAGTTGGCAGTCGTCACAGCCGTAAATGCGGTTGCCGAGCAAGGGGCGCATTTCCAGCGGGATCGGCCCCGCGTGCTCAATGGTGAGGTAGGAAATGCAGCGCCGCGCATCCAGCCGGTGCGGCGCGATGATGGCCTGCGTGGGGCACACGTCGATGCACGCGCTGCACGTGCCGCAATGCTCGGCCACGGGCTCGCTGGGCGGCAAGGCAAGGTCCAGGTAAATCTCGCCTAAAAAAAACATTGATCCGGCCTCGCGGCTGAGCACCAGGGTGTGCTTGCCGCGCCAGCCTTGGCCACTGCGGGCGGCGAGCTCGGCTTCGAGCACCGGGGCCGAGTCGGTGAACACGCGGTAACCAAACGGGCCGACCTGCGCGGCGATCTGGTCTGCGAGTTTTTGCAGCCGGGCGCGCAGCACCTTGTGGTAGTCACGCCCCCTGGCATAGACCGAAACAATGCCTTCGGTGGGCCGCGCCAGGCGTTCAAACTCGATGCTTTGCCAACCGGGCGGCGTGTGCGCAGGCAAGTAGTCCATGCGTGCGGTAATGACACTCACCGTGCCCGGCACCAGCTCGGCGGGGCGCGCGCGCCTGAGCCCATGCGCGGCCATGTAGGTCATCTCGCCATGAAAACCGCTGGCCAGCCAGGCCAGCAAACCCGGCTCGGCCGACGACAAGTCGATCCCCGCCACGCCGATTTGGGAGAATCCAAGCTGCTGGGCACAAGCCTGGATATAGGGAAGCAATTGCCTTTGATCGAGCGTCACCCACCGATTGTAGAAAGCGCGCTGCCTGCGGCCTCGCCCGCAGCGCCGCTGACCTGCCGACTCCAGAGCGAGGACGAGACCCGCGCGTTGGCGCAGGCACTCGCGCGCGCGCTGTTGCTGCCGGGCGGGCCTGGCGCTGTCTTCATCACCTTGGACGGCGAGCTGGGCGCGGGCAAGACCACGCTGGTGCGGCACCTGCTGCACGCGCTGGGCGTGACGGGTCGCGTCAAAAGCCCCACCTATGCGGTGGTCGAGCCGTATGAAGTCGGCAGCCTGGCGATCTGGCATTTCGACTTCTACCGCTTCGAAGACCCGCAGGAGTGGGAAGACGCCGGCTTTCGCGACATCTTTGCCAGCCCAGGCCTGAAGCTGGCCGAGTGGCCGGACAAGGCAGGCGACTTGCTGCCGCAGGCCGACGTGGCGCTGCATTTGCAGGTACTGGGCGATGTGTCGCGCCAGCTGACGCTGCAAGGCGTCACCCCGGCGGGCCGTTTGCTCTTGCAAGGGCTGGTGCTTTGAAGCGCCGCGCCTTGCTCGCACGCAGCGCTGGCTGGGTCAGCGCGCCAGGCCTCTTGACCTTGCTGCTGGCCGCGCCCGACATCGCCTGGGGCGCGACGATCGTAGCGGTGCGGATCTGGCCCGCGCAGGACTACACCCGCGTCACGATCGAGAGCGACACCGCGCTGGTTGCCAAGCCTTTTTTCATTGGCAACCCACCGCGTTTTGCGGTGGACATTGAAGGCATTGCCCTGAACCCGGCGCTGCGCGAACTGCTGGCCAAGGTGAGTGCCGACGACCCGTTCATCCGCAGCGTGCGCTTTGCCCAAAACGCCCCTGGCGTGGTGCGGCTGGTGCTGGACTTGAAGCAAGGCGTATTGCCGCAAGTCTTCAGCCTGCCGCCGGTGGCCGCCTACCAGCACCGGCTGCTGTTTGACCTGTACCCGCTGCAAGCCATTGACCCGCTGGAGGAGTTGATTGCGCAGCGCTTGCAGGGGCCCGCAGCTGCTTCGGGAGGTGCAGCAGCCCCCGCGCCGCCAGCACTGACTGCGCCGCCAACCGCTGCTGCACCCACTCCAGCCGCCTCAGCCAGCGACCCGCTGGGCGAGTGGCTGGCGCGGCAACGCCAGGGCGCAGGGCCAGGCACTGTGCCAGACGCTTCTCTTTCAATAGCGATACCGGCAAGTAAACCGCTGGCCACAAGCCAAAATGACTTAAAAAACAGCGCCAAACCACCGCCAGCGGCCAAAACCGACCGTTTGATCATCGTTGCGCTGGATCCCGGCCATGGTGGTGAAGACCCCGGTGCCATCGGCCCCGGCGGCACGCGTGAGAAAGACGTGGTGCTGCGGATTGCGCACAAGCTGCAGGGCCGCATCAATGCCGCCAGCGTCAATGGCAACCCGATGCGCGCCTTTCTCACCCGCGACGCCGACTACTTCGTGCCGCTGCACGTGCGGGTGCAGAAAGCCCGCCGAGTCCAGGCCGACCTGTTTGTCAGCATCCACGCTGACGCGTTTTTCACGCCGCGACCGCAAGGCGCCAGCGTGTTTGCACTCAGCCAAAGCGGCGCTTCCAGCAGCGCCGCACGCTGGATGGCCGACAAGGAAAACAAGGCCGACTCGGTCGGCGGCATCAACGCCAGCAGCCAGGACGCGCAAGTCCAGCGCACCCTGATCGACATGAGCACCACCGCTCAAATCAAGGACAGCCTCAAACTCGGCAGCAGCCTGCTCGGCGAGATGGGACGCGTCGGCAAACTGCACAAGGCGCAAGTCGAACAAGCCGGTTTTGCCGTCCTGAAAGCCCCTGATATTCCCAGCGTGCTGGTCGAGTCGGCCTTCATCAGCAACCCCGATGAAGAAGAAAAGCTCAAAAGCGATGCCTACCAGGAGCAACTGGCCGAGGCGCTGATGCGCGGCATCGCCCGCTACTTTGCGCAGAACCCGCCGCTGGCGCGGAGCCGGGCGTTGTAGGCAGGGTTCGCGTGAAAGCGCATTGGGCTGACGCCACGAGCCGCGCCCGGACTACAGCTTGCAGCCGAATTGCGGCCTACATTGACATTCAGGGTTGGCGCGCCTCTTGTTCGCCAAGGTCTGCACCTACCTGAAAGTCCATCCCATGAACACAAAACTATTTCTCGCCACTTCCGTATCGGCCTTGGTGCTGCTCAGCGGCTGCGCCAGTGACCCGACGAATGCACAAATCGGCACCGGTGTCGGCGCAGTCCTCGGCGGCGTTGCTGGCAGCGCCGTCGGCGGCACTGCAGCCACCATTGGCGGCGCAGCGATTGGCGGCGTGGTCGGCAATGAAGTGGGCAAGCGCCGGGACGAGCGGCGCTGAGCTGGCGGCTGCTGCCTGGCAAGGGGGCAACAACCCAGCTCACTCTTTGCAGCCTTGGCTGCAAATGGCACATCGGCCGTGCTCCAAGTACCATCACCTCGTTACTGACAAGTTGGAGCCGTAGACACCATGCCCACCCAAGCAGAAAAAGCCCTGACCTTCCGCGCGCTGCACCAGCAAGCGGGCAGCTTCATCATCCCCAACCCGTGGGATGCGGGCACGGCGCGCATTTTGGCGTCGCTGGGTTTCAAGGCGCTGGCCAGTACCAGCGCGGGCTACGCCTTCTCGCTTGGACAGCTTGACAACACGGTGGCGCGCGCGCCCATGATGCAGCACCTGGCCGAGCTGGCCGCCGCCACCGGCTTGCCCTTGAACGCCGATTTGGGCAACGGCTTTGGCGACAGCCCCGAAGCGGTGGTACAAGCCATTGCGCTGGCCGCCGCGGCGGGTGTGGTCGGCGGCTCGATTGAAGATTCAACCCAGCGCAAGGACGCGCCGGTCTACCCGCTGGCGCAGGCCGCAGAGCGCATCCGCGCCGCCAGCGAAGCCGCGCGCGCCTTGCCGTTTGCCTTCACGCTCACCGCGCGGGCGGAGAATTACTTTATTGGCAAACCCGATTTGGCCGACACCATTGCGCGCCTTCAGGCCTACCAGGAAGCCGGGGCCGACGTGCTGTACGCGCCCGGCCTGAAAACAGCCGAAGACATTGCGCAGGTGCTGCGCTCGGTGGACCGTCCGGTGAATGTGCTGATGGGCACCAAGGGGTTTCAGTTGAGTGTGCAGACGCTCACCGAGCTGGGCGTCAAGCGCATCAGCACCGGCGGCTCACTCGCGCTGGCCGCACTCGGCGCTTTTGTGCGCGCCGCCAAAGAGTTGCAGGAGCAAGGCAGCTTTGGCTATGCCGACGAGGCGTTGACTGGGCGCGAGATTTACCAGCTGCTCCGGGTCAAATCGCCAACTGCGGAGCAGTATTAAAGCCGTTTTCGTCTACCCCGCCGGTATGCGTGCTCGGTCAAACCAATCCAGCACCGCATACAAAATATCGACGCGCCCGCTTGGATCTGAATACAAACGATGCGCAATCGGCTATTCGAATTCGATGCGTAAATCTCAAGTTCCAGCTGCTGCGCCCACAGGTTTTGCCGCAGGGGCAGGGGCAGGGGCAACGATACCAGGGCACTTTTTGGCTATGGCAGTTTGTTGCAAAGCCTCGTATTCACCTTTCAGTCGGCCATACTCAGCCTCCTGTTGCTGTGTGCCACCCAGGGCAAAGAGGGCTGGCCAGAACAAGATCGCGCCGACAGTCGCAATGGCTACATCGTTAGCAGCAGCCTTGTCGAGGCGACCACCTAATTCGGACACTCTGACTTGAATTCGACTCGCTTCTGCCGAAATTTGTGTGCAGTCATAGGGCTGGTACTGAAGGGGTGAAATTGAGGAAGTAGGTATGTCCTTGGAAGCCGTCGCACAGCCACCAAGAATCAATGCGAGCGACAGAGTACTTACGATGGAATTTTTCATTTGGAGTGATTGGTTTGTTATTGAAATAGCGTGCCGCGCTTAGCTGGGTATCGGCGCAGCGATTATGCGCCCGGCTTTGTTGCAGTTATTGACTGGAAATACTGCCAGTGCAATTGATAACTCGCGAGCTTTATTACACGACAGCCTGCACCATTCAATTGCATTCAAGCAAGCCACAGAAATTCTGCGTTGCAGAAGGTGCCGCGCGATGCGGCCGACCGATGACTTTTGCGCCACATCACACCGGGTAAATCAGCGAATTCAGCACCATCTCGCTGTCGTACACGCAGCGGCGGCTTTTGAATTTGAGCGCGCCATCCACCCGCACCAGTTCGTCAATGTAGCGGCCGACGTTGTAAACCTCGCTGGTGCCGCCGGGCTTGGTGCGGAACACCGCGTAGTTGGCCTGGCTGCTGATGCTGCCGCCCTCCGCATCGCACACCAGCGCCGGGCTGATGAGGTGGCGCATGGAGTAGGGGCCGTGGTAGATGGTCTGCGTCACGCCGTAGACCCGGTCTTTCATCATGCCCTGGCTCTCCAAGTCGATCAGCGCCAGCGGCAACTTGCGGTCAAAGTTCTCGCGCGCCTGCACGGTGTAGCGGGCGTCCGGCACAAAAAATTCAGGCCAGGCGCCCCAGCGCTTTTCGTCGAGCGCGGCGGCGTACTGGGCGTTGAGCTGGTCAACTTCAAACTGGAGTCGCAGACGCGCCCAGTCCATTTACGCCGCCATCACTTTCTTCCAGTAGGCATACATGCTGCGAATCAGCGTCTCGGTCACCATGTGCTCGGTGCCTTCGGTGCTGGTGCCGCCCAGCTCGCACAGGGTGTGGCCGCTGCCCTCGCCGCCCGAGTTCCACTGCGCAAATCCGCCTTGGCTGAATTCAATCACTTCGCCGTCATCGGCGCTGACAAAGCCCGCCGGGCCGAACAGGTTCGACTGGCGCAGGCGGCGCTGAGTCATCTCGGGCGTGTCATCCGCGAAGCCGAAATGCGTCCAGACAAAGTCAAACTCGCCGGTGCCGCGCGGCACGATATGCCGCGTACTCAGCGAGTTGACTTGCTGCTGGATGATGAGGCTGGGGAACAGCGTGATCATGGTCACCGTCGGCGTAATGTCTGTACCGGGATGGGACGGGTCGGCCACCTTCCACCACGGCTCGGGTAGCACGTCCAAAAGGCGCATATCGTGCAGCGTCATGTTGGCTTTGAAACTGGTCACGCCTTCAGTTACGGCAGCGTTTTGCCCGCCCTCATTGCGGCGCGAGAGCATCACCGCGTGCCGCCCGTGCGCGTCCATCACCATGCGGCTCTTCTGGTCGGCCCGCCACAAACCAAAGGTGACGAACCAGGTGTGCAGCAGGCCGGGGTGGTAGGGGTCCTTGATGTTCTCCATCATCAGCTTCCAGTTGCCCGGAATGCGCTGGCGGTTGTAGCCCAGCAAGGTCAACTGTCGCCCTTTGAAAATCCGCTCGATCCAAGGCAGCACGTTCGGCCCGAGATAAGCCTCCAGCGGCTCGGTAGCCTCGCTGAAGGTGGCAAAAACCAGCCCGTGCAGCACGGCCACCCGCAGTTTGACCAAGCCGTTTTGTTGTAGATCAAAGCCTGCGGGCATGCCGCCGTTCACACACTCGCCGTCTTTCACGCCGTCCTTGAACGGCAGACCGGCCAGGTCGCCATTGAGTTTGTAGGTCCACTGGTGGTAGGGACAGACAAAGCTGCGGGTGTTGCCATGCGGCTGCTGGCAAAAGCGCACACCGCGGTGCGCGCAGCGGTTTTCGACCACGCGGATGCCGTGGTCTGCGCCTTTGTCTTTCGGTGCGACGCGGTCGCGCACCAGGATGACTTGCCGCTCACCGACAAACGTCAGCTTGTAGTCGCCCGTATTGGGGATTTCAATTTCCAGGCCGACATAACACCAGTGCGGGCCGTAGAAGATGTTGGCCAGCTCGCGCTGGTAGAGCTGGGCGTCGGTGTAGACGCGAAAGGGGATGCGGCTGGAGCCGCTGAAATCAGCCGGGTCGGTAGTGTGCAGAGCAAAGGCATCGGGGGCGTTCATGGCATGGTCTCCTCGCCCTTATCTTAATCATGCGCCGCTGGCGGTGGCAAGCCAGGCGCTAACAGCCCAGCGGCTGAAAAACATCAATCTCATGCACCACCTCGCCGCGCCAGCGCAGCACCAAGCGGTGGCCGCGCTCGGCGGGCGCGCAGGGCTTGGCTTCGGCAACCGACGCCAAGCCTTTTTCGCCCCAATGCGCCTTGATGGCGCGGCGCAATTCCGTAGGCGTGTACGCCGGAAACTGGGGCGCAGTGATATTGCCGAGGTCGACAGCAAAACGCAATCCGCCCAGGAGTTTGTCGGCCGGTTTGTCTGGCATTAGGCGCTGCGCTTTCGGTGCAGACAAGGCTTGCTTCCAGTTATCCAGCTCAATGTGCGGCCCCTCGTAATCGCAGTGCATGACCCAAACCGATTGGGCTTCCAGGGTGAAATCCTGGGCCGCCGCGCCCAGCTTGGCATTCGGCGTTAGCGCGAGCCAGCCCAGATTCTGGGCATCGCCCAAGCCGTACTCGAATTGGCTGCGTTTGCTGGTGCTGCGCGGCAACGTGTAGAGCAGCGCATCCTGCGAGCGCAGCTCGATCTTCTCGTAAGGCAGTGCGTCGATGCCGGCTTGAATGCTGCGCGCGCAAGCCCTGAGTTGTTGCATGTCGCCATCGCTGATGCGGGCGGTCACGTAGGCGCTGCCGATGTTTGAAAACACAGCTAGATCGCTGCCTGCCAGCATGTGGCTTAGATCAATAAATTCCTGGCCTTTGCGCAGCAAAAAGTTCGTCCCCATCATCTGCTGGTTCAGGCCGTTGCCGCCGCAGCGCGCGCCAGCGGCAATGCGGTAGGGGTAGAAAGGCCGTTTGTCAGCGTCATATTCGGGCGCATCAGGCCCAGCCAATTCAAACAGTGGCGCGGCATCAATACTCAGCTGCCATGCAACGCCCGCACCCGGCTGCGCTTGGGCATTTACCGCCCGCACCCCGGCCGCTAAATAGGCCGCTTTGCCCTGCACAACAATGCGCCCTTGAACCAAGCTGGCAACCGCATTGGCCCTGGCAACATTTGAAGTGACGGCCGTCTGGGCTAATGCAACAACAGGCCACGCGCACACCAGCATCGCCAGGCTGAAAGCCAAACCAGCGCGCCGCCAGGCCGGTTTTATGCGAGCGAACAACGGCATACGACGCGCCCAGGGTTCACGCTGTCAAACCAGTTTGCGCTGCGGCCGCAGCGCGCCCCACAACACCACCGCGCCGGGGATCAATATCATCGCCAGAATAATCTGGCTCAAATGCGCCTTGACCCACGGGTTGCTGCCCAAAAAGTAGCCTGCAGTGCAAATACTCATGACCCAGACCAAAGCGCCGAACACGTTGAACGCCGAAAAGCGCACCCGGTTCATCATCGCCACGCCCGCCACAAACGGCACGAAAGTGCGCAAAAAAGGCAGGAAACGCGCCAGCACCACCGTGATGCCGCCGTGTTTCTCATAAAACTGGTGTGCCTTGTCGAAGGACTTTTTGTTGAAAAAACGCGAGTCTTCCCACTGGAACACTTTGGGGCCGAAGTAGCGGCCAATCTGGTAGTTGCACTGGTCGCCCAGAATCGCCGCCACGATTAGCACGCTGCAGGCCAGCGGAAAGCTCATCAAACCAGCGCCGCAGAGCGCGCCGACGATGAACAGCAGCGAATCGCCCGGCAGAAACGGCATGACGACAACACCAGTCTCGACAAACACAATCGCAAACAGCAGCGCATAGACCCAGGTGCCGTAGTTCGCAATAAACAGCTCCAGGTGCTTGTCGATGTGAAAAATAAAATCGATCAGCAGGGCAAGAAGTTCCATGGGGCGGATTATGACCGCCGCCCTAAAATGCCCCGGTGATTTCACCCCCCCTGTCCGGGCGCGAGCTGCCGCGCCAACCGATCCAGGCCCTGCCCGACGAGCTGGTCAGCCAAATTGCGGCGGGCGAGGTGGTCGAGCGGCCGGCCTCGGTGGTGCGCGAGCTGCTGGACAACGCGCTCGACGCCGGGGCCACCCACATCACGCTGCGCCTGCTGGCCGGCGGCGTGCGCGCCATCAGCGCCGAAGACAACGGCTGCGGCATTCCGCGGGACGAGTTGACGCTGGCGTTCAAGCGCCATGCGACCAGCAAAATTCGCTCGCTGGCCGATCTGGAGTCGGCCTCCAGCATGGGCTTTCGCGGCGAGGCGCTGGCGGCTGTCGCCTCGATTGCCGAGACCTCGCTGCTCTCGCGCACGGCCGGTGCCCCCAGCGCTTTTTTGCTCGACGCGCACAGTGGTGAGCTGCGGCCCGCCGCGCGCGCGCAGGGCACGACGGTGGAAGTCAAAGAGCTGTTTTTCAGCACCCCGGCGCGGCGCAAGTTCCTCAAAACCGACGCGACCGAGCTGGCGCACTGCGTCGAAGCCGTGCGCCGCCACGCGCTGGCGCGGCCCGAAGTGGGATTTGACATTTGGCATGAAGGCAAACTCATCGAGCAGTGGCGGGCGCAGGCCGGCCCGCCCGCCGCCGCGCTGCTGGCGCGCCTGCACGACACCCTGGGCAGCGCCTTTGCCGCGCAAATGCTGGCGCTGGACAACGCGCCGCCCGGCACACCCCTGCGCGGCGGCCACAGCACCGACCTGGCCCGCGCCGCCAGCCGGGTCTGGGGGTACTGCGGCACACCGCAAGCCGCCCGCGCCCGCGCCGACCAGCAGTACGTCTACGTGAACGGCCGTTTTGTGCGCGACAAAACCATCCAGCACGCCGCGCGCCAGGCGTATGCCGACGTGCTGCACGGCGGCCGCCAGCCGGTTTATGTGCTGTTTGTCGAGACCGACCCGCGCCGCGTCGATGTGAATGTGCACCCGACCAAGATTGAAGTGCGCTTTCGCGACGGCCGCGAAGTGCACCAGGCCGTGCACCACGCGCTGGAACAAGCGCTGGCCTTGCCCCGCGCGGGTGCCGCCGAGGTGGCTGAAAACGCGGATTTCACCCCCAAACCGTCATTTTTCAAACCAAATCAGCCTGTAGCCAACGTATATCCTGCCCATGCTGCTATTAATTCAGGACTAACTCCAGGGCTGTTCGCGGGCCACCATGTGGCCGATGTGCAGGCGCTGTGGGGCACCTCTGCGCCTGAGGCTGCTGACGGGCCAGCCGCAGCGCCTACAGACAGCCAGCCGCTGGGCCAGGCCATTGCCCAGTTGCAGGGCATCTACATCCTGGCCGAAAACGCCAGCGGCCTGGTGGTGGTGGACATGCACGCCGCGCACGAGCGGATCGTCTATGAAACGCTCAAGCAGCAGCTGCAAGGCGCGGCGATCCGCTCGCAAGCCCTGCTGATTCCCGCCACGTTTGCCGCCAGCGCCGAAGAAGTCGCCACCGCCGAGTCGCATGCCGAGGTACTGGCGCAACTGGGCTTGCAGGTCACGCCGTTTTCAGCCAAAACCCTGGCCGTGCGCGCAGTGCCGGTGGCGCTGGCGCACGGTGACGCGGCGGCGCTGGCGCGCAGCGTGCTGGCCGAGCTGATGCAGGTGGACGCCGCCAGCGTGATCGAGCGCGCCCAAAACGAGATTCTGGGCACCATGGCCTGCCACGGCGCGGTGCGCGCCAACCGCCGCCTGACCCTGCCCGAGATGGACGCCCTGCTCCGCCAGATGGAAGCCACCGAGCGCGCCGACCAGTGCAACCACGGGCGTCCCACCTGGCGCCAGATCACGATCAAAGAGCTGGACGCGCTGTTCCTGCGCGGCCGTTGAATCGAACCAAGGAGCACCCCACGATGACCCCTATATCCCTGCAGGTGAACGGCCAGGCCGTCAACACCGAGGTGGATGACCAGACCCTGCTGGTTGAACTGCTGCGCGGCCCGCTGGCGCTGACCGGCACCCACGCCGGTTGCGACACCGCCCAGTGCGGTGCCTGCACCGTGCTGGTCGACGGCGAAGCCGTCAAGAGCTGCAGTCTGCTGGCCGTGCAGGCCCAGGGCAAGCGCATCACCACCGTCGAGGGCCTGGCCCAGGGCGAGCAACTTCACCCGCTGCAGCAGGCCTTCATGGAC
>JBJXED010000107.1:0-15318 GCA_046155225.1 Burkholderiaceae bacterium | reverse complement strand
AAGAAACCCGCGGCCAAGCTCTATGCGCTGGACGATTTTGAGCTGACCGCCATACTCGACAAGTTGCGCAAAGACGGCGTGCGTGAAGGGGCCTGGAACATCAGCCGTTTCAAAGGTCTGGGCGAGATGAACGCCGAACAGTTGTGGGACACCACGCTCAACCCTGATACCCGGCGCTTGCTGCAAGTCCAGTTGGGCGAAGTGAACTTTGTCCAGACCGAGGCACTCATCACCAAGCTGATGGGCAAGGGCGAGGCTGCTGCACGGCGCGAGTTGATGGAGTTGCATGGCGATGCCATCGTGGTTGACGTTTGATGAGTGAATCTCATGCTGACGCCGGAGTTGATGCGGACAGCGGGTTGCGTGTTGAGCTCGATATGGGTAAACCCATCATCTTGATGTTGATCGCGATTGCAATCCTCACAACTGCATTCATCTGGTTGTATCGCACACTTTGGTGGCCTGGCGAGGAAGAATACGACTATGTCATCGTGGCGTTTGTTTCGATGGTTATGCTGTGTTGTCTTTGGGGTTTCATATCCAGCTTTGCAGTACTTTGGGCTGTGAGTCGAACAGGTTTTGCCTTGGCAGTCACGGCGCAAGGAGTTCAACACTTTGTCGCAGGCTATCTGCCTTGGTCCGAAGTACAGCGTGTGTATTTGGAAGAGCGGAAAACCGTACGCCCAAGGCCTCCGAGACATTGGCTGCTGGAGTTGCTGATAGACGAAAAAAAGCATCAAATTCAATACGATTTAAGCCACCATGTGCATGTTCAGCTTGACGTATTGACGTACCAATTAGTTAAAGAACGGGTGAGCTGGCTAGACCGCCAAGTGTTCCGAGTGGCGGTGAACTACGAAGATGCCAAGCACACTTTGATACTGCACTGCAGTTGGCTCGATTGCTCTCCAAAGAGGGTTGCGAAATTTGCTCAGAAATTTGTCAATTGAAAAAGACGGGCGTGAGTAACTACTTTATGAAACCCAAGTACCTAATCAGGCGTCGGTGCAATACCTTTTGGGGTGCTGCGTTATCTGTGTTGATATTTCTGAGTGCTTCGGATGCAGCACACGCCGATATCTGGGGATTTATTGACGACAAGGGCGTCGCCCATTTCGCCCCAAGCAAAATGGACGCCAGGTTCGAATTGTTTTTTCGATCACCCGATACACCAGCCGCCAGCCCTGCCGACCTCGCGGGGCAGAAACATTCGGCCGCCGCCCCGCCCAAACTGCTCGCCTACTACGATGTGTCAACCAACTACAAGGCCGTCAAGCACCACCTGCGCGAGGCGGCCAGTACTTACCAGATTGACTACGAGTTGCTGCAGGCATTGATCTCGACCGAGTCGGGTTTTGACCGCTACGCCGTCTCGCCCAAAGGCGCTGTGGGGTTGATGCAATTGATTCCTGCAACAGCCCAGCGCTATGGCGTGCGGGCCGATGCCCACCGAACTGTGGAAAACAAGTTGACCGACCCGCGCACCAATATTCAGGCCGGGGCCAAATACCTGCGCGATTTGCTCATGTTGTTCCCAGGCCAACCGGAGTTGGCGCTGGCGGCCTACAACGCCGGGGAGGGCGCAGTTCAGCGCGCCGGCAACCGCATTCCGAATTACCCGGAAACGCAAAATTACGTCAAAACCGTGATGCACATCTACACCGCGCTCAAACCACCGCCCGTCATCGCCCAGTTGAGAAAAGCCAAACCTTCGGCCAGCGGTTTGCCGGTACCCGTGGGCAATCCCAGCAGTGGCCCGGTGGGCGGCGCCGTAGGACGTGGCAACATGGTGCCCACGCTGTAATTTTCCGTCCCGCCAGGACTGTTTTGACAGAATTTTCTGCCGTAATCTTTGTCGGCAGTCCTGCTGAATAGGGCCCTTGTTCTTGCACACCGCTGTGCACACGATCTTTCCCACCGATAGACCACACCCCACCGTGACCGACTTGTTTTCTGCCCCTCCCGCACCGCTTAGCGTACCGGAATCCGGTGACCCCTTGTCGCTCGCCACGTATGCCCAGCGTGCCTACCTCGAATACGCCTTGAGCGTAGTCAAGGGCCGCGCCTTGCCCGATGTATGTGATGGCCAAAAGCCGGTGCAGCGGCGCATTTTGTACGCCATGAGCCGCATGGGCCTGGGCTTTGGCGGGGCCAATGGCACCGGCGGCGCGAGGCCGGTCAAAAGCGCGCGCGTGGTGGGCGATGTGCTGGGCCGATTTCATCCGCACGGCGACCAGGCGGCCTACGACGCGATGGTGCGCATGGCACAAGACTTTTCTCAGCGTTACCCGCTGGTGGACGGTCAGGGCAACTTTGGCAGCCGCGACGGTGACTCGCCCGCCGCCATGCGCTACACCGAGGTGCGGCTGGCGCGCATCACCAGTTTGCTGCTCGACGAGATTGACGAAGGCACGGTGGATTTCCGCGCCAATTACGACGGTTCGACCACCGAGCCGGTGCAACTGCCGGCGCGCCTGCCGTTCATTTTGCTCAACGGGGCCAGTGGCATTGCGGTGGGGCTGGCCACCGAAATTCCCAGTCACCATTTGGGCGAAATCGCTCAGGCCTGTGTCGCGCTGATTAAAAACCCGGCGCTGGCCGATGCCGATGTGTTCGCATTGGTTCCGGGCCCGGACTACCCCGGCGGTGGCCAGATCATCAGCAGCGCGGCCGAGATCGCGCAGGCGTACCAGACCGGGCGCGGCTCACTCAAAGTGCGCGCGCGCTGGAAAACCGAAGACCTCGCACGGGGCCAATGGCGACTCGTGGTCACCGAGTTGCCGCCCGGCGTCAGCACCCAGCGCGTGCTGGAAGAAATTGAGGAACTCACCAACCCCAAGCTCAGGTTGGGCAAAAAAGCCCTGAGCGCAGAGCAACTGCAGCTCAAGGCCAGCGTGCTGGCGGTACTGGATTTGGTGCGCGACGAATCGAGCAAAGACGCACCGGTGCGGCTGGTGCTGGAACCCAAAACCAGCCGTATCTCGCAAGCTGAACTCATCAACACCTTGCTCGCGCACACCAGCCTGGAGACCAGCGCGCCGATCAACCTGACGCAGATCGGGCTGGACGGGCGGCCAGTGCAAAAGTCACTGCGGCAGATGCTGCTGGAGTGGATCAGCTTTCGGCAAGGCGTGGTGCAGCGCCGCTCGGAACACCGCCTGGCCAAAGTGCAAGAACGCATGCATATCCTGGAGGGTCGCCAACTTGTTTTGCTCAACATTGACGAGGTCATTGCCATCATCCGGGGCGCTGACGAACCCAAGCCTGCGCTGGTGGCGCGCTTTGCCCTGACAGAGCGCCAGGCCGACGATATTCTGGATATCCGCCTGCGCCAGTTGGCCCGGCTAGAAGCCATCAAAATCGAGCAGGAGCTGGCGCAATTGCGTAAAGACCAGACCGCGCTGCAAGAGCTGCTGGCCAGTCCGGCGGCGCTGCGCCGCTGCATGGTGCGCGAGATTGAGCAGGACGCCAAACAGTTCTCGCCCGAAGGCAAAGACCTGCGCCGCACGCTGATTCAGGCGCAGGCCAAGGCGGTGCTGGAAATCAAGGTGGTTGACGAACCGGTGACGGTGGTGGTGTCGCAAAAAGGCTGGGTGCGTGCGCGCAACGGGCAGGGGCATGACCCGGCCAGCTTTGCCTTCAAAGCGGGTGACGCGCTGTATAAAACCTTTGAAGTGCGCACCGTGGACACCTTGCTGGTGTTTGGCACCGCGGCGGGGGGGGTGGCCAAGGTCTACAGCGTGCCGGTAGCCGCCTTGCCCGGCGCGCGCAGCGATGGCCAGCCCATCACAACGCTGATTGAGCTGGAAGCGGGCACGCAGCCGCTGCATTACTTTGCCGGGCCGGCTGACGCCGTGCTGCTGCTCAGCAGTTCGGGCGGCTACGGGTTTTTGGCCAGCGTGCACAACATGACGTCGCGCCTGAAAGCGGGCAAGGTGTTTGTCAGTTGCCCCGAGGGCGAGGCCTTGTGCCAGCCTTCGCCTTTGCTGCTGCCCAAACCAGTCGCTGCGGGCCAGGATCAGTCGGCAGGCGCTGCTGCCCCAGCGCTGCCCGTACCCGCCAGCCATGTGGTCTGCGCGTCGGTGGCGGGCCGCATCCTGACGTTTGAGATCTCCGAACTCAAACCGCTGGCCAATGGCGGCCGCGGCCTGATGCTGATCGATTTGGACGCCAAAGACAGCCTGGCGGGTGCGGCCGCTTACAGCCGGCGCGTGCGCATCAGCGGCATCGGGCGTGGCGGCAAGGCGCGCGAGGAGACGCTGGAAATCCGCAGCCTGAACAACGCGAGTGCCGCGCGCGGGCGCAAGGGCAAGCAGGCAGACCTGGGCTTCAGGCCGCAGGCGGTGGAAGGCTTGGGGTAAGCGCAGTTGCCCGTATCGGGCTTGCGTGCCCCCAACCACGCTGCAGCGCCTTGAAAACCTGATTTTTAAGTATTTAAGTGCTGTAGCCAAGGTAAATATTGCCATTAATGCTATTTAGTTTGTAGCAATTCTGGTCGTGATGCGGTGTGGTTTTGCGGCACAACTTCACAAAGAGCGCACCGGCATTTCATGGGCTGACGCTAAAGTCATTTCAAACAACCACTGTCTGGGGACGCGCATGGGACCAAGGTCAAAAATCATCTTCGCTGCGGCGGCGGCTTTGCTCCTGGCGGCTGGCGGCCTTTGGTGGGTTTTCCAATCCGGCCCCAGCGCAGACAACCGCGCCGATGTCGGCACCGCCCAGGCTTTTGCCTTGGCCGATTGCAAGCCGCGCCTGTTTGACGGCGTTCCCGCCGTGGCGCTGATGTTTACCCAGCCGCTGGCGCGCTCGCAAGACTGGGGCAAGCTGATCAAGGCCAACAGCACGGAAGCCAGCACTCCGGCAAACAAGCCGGTCGAGCCGCGCTGGGTGCTGGGCGACAACCCGCGGGTTCTGTATTTGCCTTACGTGCTGCCCAACCGAACGTTTCAGGTCGAAATGACCGAAGCGCTCGCCGCCGCCGCAGGCGGCACGCTCGGCGCAACCCAAAAATGCAGCGTCACCAGCGAGGCCATGCCCGATGCGTTTTACTTTGCCAGCAAGGGCGTGGTGCTGCCCGCCGGGCAAAACGGTGGCCTGCCCGTGGTCACTGTCAACACGCCCGAGGTGGACGTGCAGTTCTTGCGGGTGGACGGTGCCGCCTTGCCCGCATTTTTGGAGCAAGTCGGCGGCAGGCGCGAGCGCCCGGCGAATGCCGGCACCCCCAATTTTGAAGAAGGCGAAGGCGCTGGAGACTACTACAGCAGCTACGAAGACAACGGCCGCAAACTCAAGGGCCGGGTCGAGGGTTACCAACTGGACCAACTGCGCGAGAAAGCCACCAGTGTCTACCTCGGCCGCTTTGCCACCGACGAGCGCAAAAACCGACGCAACGTCAACTTTTTGCCGGTGGAGAAAATCAAGGAACTGCAAGAGCCCGGCGTCTATATCGCGGTAATGAACAAGCCCGCGAGTTTCGGCAGCGACTACCAGGTCAGCTACTTCTACGTCACCGATATTGGTCTGCATGTGCGTCGTCACGCGGCACAAACCGATGTATTCGCCACCTCTTTGCGCGACGGCCAGGCGGTCGGCGGTGTTGAATTGACGCTGATTGACGAGGGCGGAAAAACCCTCGCGCAAACCAAAACCAATGGCGACGGCCACGGCATCTTCACTGGCAGTACCGACAAGGCGCGCGCCGTGCTGGCGCGGCGCGGCAAAGAGCTCTCGGTGCTGGCGCTGCGTGAGCCCGCGCTGGATTTGTCGGAATTTGACGTTGGCGGCCACCCCTCGCGCAGCCAGAAACTGTTTGTCTATGCCGGACGCGATTTGTACCGGCCCGGCGAGCAGTTCAGCGTCTCGGTGCTGGCCCGCGATGCTGACGGCAAGCTGTTGCCGATGTCACAAACAGGTACGGCTACCGCAGTGGCCACGCCGATTACGCTGGTGCTGAAAAAGCCCGATGGCGAAAAAGTGCTGACGCAAATCGTCCGCCCCGGCGCTATCGGCAGCCAGTACTACCAGCACAAGATTGAAGTGGCTGGCAACGCCCCCACGGGCCGCTGGCTGCTGGAAGCGCGGCTCGACCCGGCGTCCAAAAAGCCCGACGCGCAGTGGAGCTTCCAGGTTGAAGAGTTTCTGCCCGAGCGCATGAAGTTGCAACTGACCGTGCCCGAGGCGGTGCTGCAAGGCAAGGCCGCTTTCAGCATTGGCGTGCAGGGCGATTATTTGTACGGGGCACCCGCAGCGGGGAACCGCTTGCTCTCCAGCTTGGCGCTGGAGCGTCAGCGCATCGCGCTGCCGCAAGCCTTGCCCGGATTTATCTTTGGCGATGTCGATGACGACACCGCCCGCAGCCGCAAAGACCTGGCCGAAGAAGCCCTCGACGAGCAAGGCAAGGCCACGATAGAGGTGCCGCTGGAGTTGGCCGAGCGCAAGTCACCGATGAAGCTGCGCACCAGCTTCAGCCTGCTCGAATCGGGTGGACGCCCTGTGGTGCGCTCGGTTGAGCGTACATGGTGGCCTGCAGCGGCCTTGGTGGGCCTGCGCCCGCTGTTTGAGCGCGACGTGGCGCAAGAAGGCGGCCTGGCCGAGTTTGAACTGACCCGCGTCAACACCGCTGGCAAATTTACCCCTGCCAAGGAGCTGCAAATCAAGCTGCTGCGCGAAGAGCGGCGCTGGTACTGGCGCTATGACGACCAGCGCGGCTGGAACAGTGGCTATACCACTGAAGAAGAATTGGTAGAAGCCACCACCGTGCCGCTGGCCGAGCGCAAGAAAATTGCGTTGCCAGTGACTTATGGCCGTTACCGGCTGGAGATCACCGATCCGCAAACCAAACAAGTCTCGCGCTACCGTTTTTATGCCGGCTGGGGAGCGCAAGACGCTGACGACCTGGGCAACCGGCCCGACCGCGTGGCACTGAAACTCGAAGGCGCGCCGTTCAAAGCAGGCGACAAGGCCAAGCTCACCATCACTGCCCCGCACGACGGCGAGGCCCTGGTCACGGTGGAAGGCGACAAAGTACTCTGGCAGCGCCGCCTGCGTGTGCGCACCAGCGGCACGCAGATCGAAATTCCGGTGGACGCGGCCTGGAGCCGGCACGACCTCTACATCAGCGTGGTGGCGTTCCGCCCTGGCAGCGCGGGCGACCGCATCACCCCGGCGCGGGCATTGGGCCTGGTGCACCTGCCACTGGCGCGCGAAGAGCGCAAGCTCAAACTGGCGATCACAGCACCGGCCAAATCGGTGCCCGAGCAAACCGTCAGCGTCAAGGTCAAGCTGACCGATGCGGCGGGCAATCCTGTGAAGACGGGCAACGGCAAAGCCATCGTCACGTTGTCGGCGGTGGATGTCGGTATCCTGAACATCACACGCTATGCCACGCCGAATCCACTGGATTTTTTCTTTGGCAAGCACCGCTACGGCGCGGATTTGCTCGACATTTACGGCAAATTGATTGAAAAAATGGACGGCTCGCTGGCCAAGCAGCGCTTTGGTGGCGACTCGGCCAAGCGCGACACGCAAAGCCTGCCGCGCAAAGTGCGGCTGGTCGATTTGTTCAGCGGCCCGGTGCTGCTGAATGCCGCGGGCGAGGGGATTATTCAGCTGGTCTTGCCCGACTTCAACGGCACCTTGCGCCTGATGGCTGTCGCCAGCACCGACGACAGTTACGCCAGCAGCGACGCAGAAATGACGGTAGCCGCGCCGCTGGTCGCCGAGCTGAACATGCCGCGCTTTATTTCCCCCGGCGACTCGGCCACCATTGCGCTGGATGTGACCAACCTCTCGGGTGCCCAGCAAGACGTGACGGTGCAAATTGACGCTGGCGAGCCGCTGCGCATTTCGGGCCGGCCCACCGCGCCTGTCACGCTCAAGGACCAGCAGCGCACGGTCTTGCGCTACACGCTGCAGGCGGTCGATGCGTTTGCACTGGCACCGATCAAAATCACCGTGACCGCAGGCAAGATCAAGGTCGTGCGCGAGGCGTTTTTGCAGGTCCAACCCGTGACAGCGCTGGTGCGCGAAGTGCGCCGCATCCGCATCGAGCCAGAAAGCACAGCCAAGCTCGACAGCACGTTGGCCGATGCCTACTGGGCCGGCTCCGCCTCCATCAACCTGAGTTTGTCGAACAAGCCGCCGATCGATGTGCGCGGTGCTGTGCGGGGCCTCTTGATGTACCCCTATGGCTGTCTGGAGCAGACCACCAGCAGTGCCTACCCGCTGGTGTTCATTGACGAGGCGGGGGCCAGGGCATTCCGCATTGACCCGCTATCCCGCGAAGAGCGCGCCAAGCGGCTGGACTATGCCTTTGGCCGTATTTCGGGCATGCAGCAGCAGCAAGGCGGCTTTGGCTTGTGGGCAGCAAGCAACCCGTACGAAGGCTGGCTCAGCGCCTATGTGGCGGGTTTTTTCCAGGACGCGCGCGACGGCGGTTTCAACCCGCCCGAGGCGATGTTCAAAAAGGCCATGGAGTCGCTGCTGGAGCAGTTTCAAAAAGCGCCGAATACCCAAACCAAACCGCCCAAAGAAATGCGCCGCGATGCGGGCGGCAAGCTCACGGATTACCGCGACATTGAGGTGCTTAGGCAAGCGCATTTGCGCCTGGCCGAGTCAGCCCATGCGGGCTACATCCTGGCGCGTGAGCAAAAAGCGCCGCTCGCGACCCTGCGTACTTTGCACGACGATTACCGCAGCAATGCCCGTTCACCACTGGTGCTGATTCACCTGTCGCTGGCGTTGAAATTGATGGGCGACGAATCGCGCGCCAAGGTGGCGCTGGATGAAGCCATAAAGTTAGGCTACGGCATCGAGAGCAGTGCCAACAGCGCCTACTACAACGAATGGCTGGGCGACTACGGCTCGCGCATCCGCGACACCGCTTTAGGGTACGCCCTGCTGCACCGTCACAAGGTGGTGCATCCAGGGCGCGAGACGCTGCTGCTGGATTTGGCGGGCTTTTTTGACCAGCGCCAGTACTACTCGACGCAAGAGCGGCTGGCGCTGTTCCTGGCCGCCCGCGCCGCTGGTGGCGATGCGGGCCAAGTCTGGCAGGCCCTGGTGCAGTCCGGTGACAAGAATGAAGAGATCAAGAGCCAAGGCGCTGAAGTGCGCAGCTACAGCGCTGCTGAGTTAAAGCGCGGGATTGCGCTTGTCAACCGCAGCAAAGACGTGCTGTTTGCCGAAATCGCCGCTGAAGGCTACCCCGTCAAGCCACTGCTGCCGCAAGACGACAAGATTTCGGTCGAACGCACGCTGTGGGGCAGCGACGGCAAGCCTGTGGCGGGTCGTGACTTCAAGACCGGTGAGGTGGTGGTGGTGCGCGTGCGGGTGAATTCTCGGCAACGCGTCAAAGACGCCTTGGTGGTCGAGCGTGTGCCGGCGGGCATGGAGGTGGAGAACCTGAACCTCAGCCAAGGTATCAAAGCCAGCGAATTTGTCGTCGATGGCGTCAACGTCGGCACGGCCTTGCAAGACACCCGCATCAAGCACAGTGAATACCGTGACGACCGCTTTGTCGCTGCGGTCGATCTGAACGGGAGCAGGCTCGATCTGTTCTACCTGCTGCGGGTGGTCACCCCCGGCAGATACGTGGTGCCCGCACCGTTCGCCGAAGACATGTACCGGCCCGATGTACGGGGGGTTGGCAAGCCAGAGGCGGACATTACGGTGAGTGATCCAAGAGCGAAATGAGTCATTTCGCGAGGCTTGGTGCAGTGAAATCAGGTCTGCTGACACGTCGCTGGATATTCGCGTTGGCCAGCTTCGCCGCGCTTTTACTATGCCTTGACCTGGCCTTCCCCCTGCCTCCTGCCGCCCGTACCCGCTCCGAATCTTCAGCGGCACAAAACGGCAACCTGGTCGTCCTGGCCGCCGACGGCAGCACTCTGCGCACCTGGCCCAGCGAAGACGGGGCACTGCGCCACCCGGTGCAAATTGAGGACGTGTCGCCGCATTATTTGCAAGCCCTGCTGACCTATGAAGACCGCTGGTTTTACTGGCATCCCGGCATCAACCCGGTGGCCTTGCTGCGGGCGGGCTGGCAGTGGGCACAGCATGGCCGCATTGTTTCGGGTGGCTCGACCTTGACGATGCAGGTAGCGCGCATCCTGGACGCGCAGCACCTTGGGTTTTCAACGCCGCGCAGCCTGCTGGCCAAGGTAAAACAATTGCTGCGTGCTATGCAATTGGAAGCGCATCTGTCCAAGCGCGACATCCTCACGTTGTACCTGAACCACGCGCCCATGGGCGGCCAGGTGCATGGCGTGGAAATGGCCAGCCGCGCTTACCTGGGCAAGCCAGCCAAAGACCTGAGCCAAGCCGAGGCCGCGCTGCTGGTAGCACTACCGCAAACGCCGTCGCGCCTGCGGCCAGACCGCGCGCCGCAGCAGGCGCAAAAGGCCAGAGACAAAGTACTGCTGCGGATGCAAGATTTGGGCGTGTGGACGGCTGCTGACGTGCAAGACGCCCGGATTGAGCGCGTCTTTGCCGCGCCATTGCGCGCCCGCTGGCTGGCCCCACTGGCCGCCGAGCGGCTGCGGCAAGAGCAGGCCAAAGCAATCGCGCAGGCCGCAGCAAACAAGGGGCAGGGCGGACTTCAGGTGCCCGGCAACATCATCCAGAGCACGCTGGATGCGGGCGTGCAAACCCGGCTGGAACAAGTGCTGGTGGACCGCCTGCCCAGCTTGCCCGAGTTGGTGTCCATCGCCGCGCTGGTGGTCGAAAACGACACGCTCGCGGTGCGCGGCTACGCCGGTTCGGCCGACTTCACCGACACCGCCCGCGCCGCGCATGTGGACATGGTGCGCGGCGTGCGCTCGCCCGGCAGCACGCTCAAACCGTTCCTGTATGCCATGGCGCTGGACGACGGCCTGGTGCATTCCGAGAGCCTGCTGATCGACGCACCGCAAAACTTTGGCGGTTATGCGCCGGGCAATTTCCAGGCCTCGTTCAGCGGCCCGGTGAGCGTCAGCGACGCGCTGCAGCGCTCGCTGAACGTGCCCGCTGTGGATTTGATCGAGCGCGTCGGCCCGGCGCGTTTTGCCGCGCACCTGCGCAACGCCGGCGTGAAGCTGCGCATGGAGCGCGGCGCTGCACCGAACCTCAGTTTGATCCTGGGCGGCGGCGGCACCACGCTCGAAGAACTGGTCGGTGCCTACACCGCGCTGGCCCGCGGCGGCATGGCCGGGCAGCCGCGCCTGACGCCCAATGCGCCGCTGGTCGAGACGCGGCTGATGAGCGCAGGCGCAGCTTTTATCGTGCGCGAAATTCTGGAAAACGGCGGTCGCCCTGACACACCGTTTCGCGAATCGAACACCCGCGTGGCGTGGAAAACCGGCACCAGCTTTGGCTTTCGTGACGCCTGGGCGGTCGGCGTGAGCGACCGCTACACCGTGGGTATCTGGGTCGGCCGGCCTGATGGCACGCCCAATCCGGGCTTTTTCGGTGCCAACACTTCAGCGCCGCTGCTCAGAGACGTGATGGCGGCGCTTGGTGACACGGCGATGAAAGCCCGCGAGGTGCCAGCCGGTGTGCAGGCGCAAGAGATTTGCTGGCCCCTGGGCCTGGCCGCGCGCAGCACCGCGCCCGCGCACTGCCGCGTGCGCCGCACCGCGTGGACGCTGCAAGGCACCGCGCCGCCGACCTTGCCCGAACGTCTGGGCCATGACGGGCTTATAGAAACCGGTGGGGGTTTGTTGCAAACCGCCTTGGTGGACCCGGCCCGGCAGCAACGCCTGCGCCCCGGTTGCAATGGCGCTGCCGGCCAGTTTGAGCCGACCGAATTTGCCCGCTGGCCGCTGCTGCTCCAGCCCTGGATAGAAGCCCATTGGCGTGATGGTGTCGAGCGCCTGCCGCTTTCGGCGCCGTGCAGCGGCCAGCAACCCAGCCGCAGCTTGAAGCTCACCGGCATTGACGCGGGCAGCGTGATCCAGCCTGCGCCCGGCAGCACCCGCACCAGCGTACGGGTGCAAGCCATTGGCAGCAGCGAGCCCGTCAACTGGCTGCTCAACGGCCGCCTGGTCGGCACCACGGGCCCAGCGAACCCTGCACTGCGACTGCCGCTGCCAGCGCCGGGCGCGCACGCGCTGACCGCGATGGATGCTCAGGGGCGGTACGAGCAGGTGTTGTTCAGTGTGCGCTAGCGCCAGGGCGTCGTTGGCGGCGAAATTTTCTATTCGGGAAACGGGATTCGAGCCCCTCAGGCCAGCTCTGCCACCATCTCAATTTCCACACACGCGCCAAACGGCAGTTGCGCCACGCCAAAGGCGCTGCGGGCGTGCGCGCCTTGCTCGCCAAAGACCTGGGCCAAGAGCTGCGAGCAGCCGTTGGTGACCAAGTGGTGTTCGGTGTAGTCGGCGGTGCTGTTTACCAAAGCCATCACCTTGACGATGCGCCTGATGCCCTCCAGCGTGGTACCGGCGGCGGTGCAGGCGGCATTCAGCGTGCCCAGCAGATCAATCGCCACTGCGCGCGCTGCTGCCTGGCCCTCTGCGGTGTCCATGCCATTGCCGAGCTGGCCGACCCAGGGCTTGCCGCCTTGCTTGGCGATGTGGCCGCTCAAAAACACCAGCTTGCCAGTTTGCACAAACGGCACGTAGGCTGCGGCGGGCGTGCTGACCGGGGGCAGGGCGATGCCCAGCGTTTGGAGTTGTTCATAGACCATGGGGAGTTTCCCTGAAAAAAAAGTGATGAAGGGTGCTGGTGCGCTGCAGCGCGGCAAGCGCCACCGCGCTGATTTTGCAAGGGTTTTATCTGCATTCATGGGCAAGGCCGCGAATTACGATGCAAAGCCGTCAACCCCTTGCGCAGGCTGCAAAACATGAAAAAACCCACTTTCTACCCCAATTTGAAGTGTTTCAGGCCGCTAGCCAAGGTGTTGATTGCCGCTACCGCTATATTGTTTGTAGTAGCGCAGGCCAGCGCGCAAACCGCCTGGCCGGCCAAGCCGGTCAAAATCATCGTGCCGTTTGCGCCGGGCGGCACCACCGACATCCTGGCCCGCGCGGTGGCGCCCGAGTTGTCCAAAGCCTTTGGCCAGCAATTCATTGTGGAAAACCGCGCCGGTGCCGGCGGCAATGTGGGTGCCGACGCCGTGGCCAAATCAGCGCCCGACGGCTACACCCTGCTGATGGGCACCGTGGGCACGCACGGCATCAACAAGGCGCTGTACGCCAAGATGCCGTACGACTCGCAAAAAGATTTCGCTCCGATCACGCTCGTGGCCGGGGTGCCCAATGTGATGGTGATGAATGCCGAGAAGGCGGCCGCCCTGCGCATCACCACCGTGGCCGAGTTCATTCGCCATGTCCGCGCCAACCCCGGCAAACTCAGCATGGCCTCCAGTGGCAACGGCACCTCCATTCACCTGGCGGGCGAGCTGTTCAAGTCCATGACCGGCACGTTCATGACGCACATCCCCTACCGCGGCTCCGGCCCTGCCATGCTTGATTTGGTGGCCGGCAATGTCGAAGTCATGTTTGACAACCTGCCGTCGGCGCTGCCGCAAATCAAGGCCGGCAAGCTGAGGGCCTTTGGCGTCACCACCGCGCAGCGCTCGGCGGTGCTGCCCGACGTGCCCACCGTCGAAGAAGCCGGCCCGCTCAAAGGCTATGAGGCCAGCTCCTGGTTTGGCCTGCTGGCCCCGGCTGGCACGCCGCCCGAGGTGGTGGCCCGCATCCAGCAGGAGATTGCCAAGTCGTTCAGCACCCCGGCCATCAAGGAAAAACTGCTGGCGCAAGGCGCGATTCCCGGCGGCAACACCCCCGCGCAATTTGGGGCGTTTATTGACGAGGAGCACAAGAAATGGGCGCGGGTGGTGAAGGCGTCGGGCGCGAAGGTGGATTAAGGACTCACAGAACAAATAGCGGCAACCATTTATTGAACATGTTCACCGGCAGTTTTTCGGCAATTTGTCCCTGAAATTTAAAGAAATCGGGCTGTAGCCAATGTATTTATTGCCTGTAATGCTATTTTTTCAGGACTACTAAATCCCCGACATGCCTGCTCAACACGGGCTCACTGTCACCTCGACATCCAGCGTGTGCTGCGCGCCGCCGTAGATGACGCCGCGCAGCGGGGAGATGTCGCCGTAGTCGCGGCCGCAGGCCAGGCGGACGTAGTCGGCACCGGGGCTGCCGCGGCCCCAGCGGTTGTTGGTGGGATCAAAGTCCACCCAGTAGCTGGCACCGCTGTCGTTGCAGCCGCTTTCGGCCGGCACATAGACCGAAATCCAGGCGTGTGAGGCGTCACTGCCGACCAGCCGCTCCTGGCCTTCGGGCGGCTCAGTCAGCAGGTAGCCACTGACATAGCGCGCAGGCAGGCCCAGGCTGCGCAGGCAAGCGATCATGATGTGGGCGAAGTCCTGGCACACGCCTTGGCGCTGCACCAGCGCTTGCCGGGCCGGGGTGTCTATTTCTGTGCTCAGCGGCGCGTAATCAAACTCGGTGTAGATGCGTTCCATCAGGTCTTGCACGGCCGGCAGCAAAGCCGTGCCGGGAGCAAAGCTGGGCAGGGCGTAGGCCAGAAAATCCGCATGCGGCGCGGCAAAGGGCGAGGCAAAAATGAATTCTGTGGCGGGGTCATAGCGGCCACCCGCGCGAAACCGGAAGCGCTCGCGCGCACTCTCCCAGGCCAGGGTGCTCCCAACCTGGCCTGGGGGTGAGGTTTGCACCGTGCTGCTGGCGGTGACTTGCAGGCTTGCATGGGTTTCATTGAAGGCGAGGTAGGTGCGGGCATTGCCGTACACGTCCAGGCTTTTGCTGGTTTGCGCGGGCGCGGGCTCAACGTGCAGCTCGTGCGCCAGCAGGGTTTGGCTGGCGCTGTGCTCGGGCTTGAGGTAGGCCACATGCAAAGCGGTGTCCACCACCGGCGTGTAGTGGTAGCGGGTGACGTGGGTGATGTGCAGTTTCATGACGGTGTGGCTGTGTTAACCGACGTGCGCGGAGGTGTGGGTGAAGTACCTTGCGCCCACTTCGTCCGACAGCGCATACGCCGCGCGCAGGCATTGCTGCAGCAGCAGCTCCAGCGCAGGGTAGCTGGGGTGCTGGGGCCCCGCATCATTGGGCGCTGCACTGGTCTGGCGCTGCTGCTGGCCTATCGACGGCCCGCCTAGGGACTGCAAGCCTTGCGACTGCCGCTGGGATGGCGTCATGCCAGGGGCGCTGGTTTCTGCTGGCGGGGCCTGGATATGGCATAAATCCTCCAGCGACCAGGCGCTGGGTGCAGGCAGCCAGGGCGTGAGGCTGCTGGGCGTGTCACGCCCTGGTTGGCTGGCAGAGAGTTTGTCCAGTCGGCCGTTCAGGCTTTGCAGCACCC
>JBJXED010000106.1:0-22778 GCA_046155225.1 Burkholderiaceae bacterium | reverse complement strand
TCGAAAGCCTGGGGCTGGACGAAAGCGAGATCTTCAACGCGTACCACGAGGTCGCGTCCATCCGCGAGAAGGACGAGTTCCTGATCCCGTTCATCGACGCGATCATGGACCCGCACTTCCACACCGGTACGCCCGAGACCGACCAGACCCTGCTCAAGAGCCTGATCGTCTTTGCCTGCCTGATGGAAGGGCTGTTTTTCTACGTCGGTTTCACGCAGATCCTGTCGATGGGCCGCCAGAACAAGATGACAGGTGCGGCCGAGCAGTACCAGTACATCCTTCGCGACGAGTCGATGCACTGCAACTTCGGCATCGACCTGATCAACCAGCTCAAGCTGGAAAATCCGCACTTGTGGACAGCCGCGTTCAAAGAAGAGATCAAGGCGCTGTTCATGAAGGCCGTAGAGCTCGAATACCGCTACGCCGAAGACACCATGCCGCGCGGCGTGCTGGGGCTCAACGCCAATATGTTCAAGGGCTACCTGCGCTACATCGCCAACCGGCGCGCCACGCAAATCGGCCTGGAAGCGCTGTTTCCCAACGAGGAAAACCCCTTCCCCTGGATGAGCGAAATGATTGACCTGAAGAAAGAGCGCAACTTCTTTGAAACCCGCGTGATTGAATACCAGTCGGGTGGCGCACTGTCTTGGGATTAAGCGTCTTGAAAGCATGAATGTGAAGAATGGTGATGGCTGGCTATCTGCCGCAGAGCATGAAGGCAGCCATCGCAACCCCGTTCACCGGGCTGGGTTTTGCGAAAAAGGCAAAGTCCAACCTAGTGAATCACTTGCCGCCAGCAAGCGGCGGCAAGTGCTCTTTGTAACTTGATCAAGGAGTAATGAACTATGGCAACTGCAAAAAAACCGGTCACAAAAAAGAAGGCCGATACCGTGAAGAAAGCTGTCCCAGCCAAGAAAGCGGCACCGGCAAAAAAAGCTGCTGCACCCGCTAAAAAAGCTGCGCCAGCCAAGAAAGTAGCCGCGAAGAAAGCGGCACCTGCCAAGAAAGCCGCTCCGGCCAAAAAGGCAGCCGCCCCTGCGAAGAAAGTAGCTGCGAAGAAGGCGGCACCTGCCAAGAAAGCCGCTCCGGCCAAAAAGGCAGCCGCCCCTGCGAAGAAAGTAGCTGCGAAGAAAGCGGCACCTGCAAAGAAAGCCGCAGTCGCCAAAAATGGCGCAGCCAAAAAAGCAGCCCCCAAGGCCGCTGTCAAATCGCCCAGCGGCACCAGCGCGCAAACCACGCTGAACCCGCAAGCCGCTTGGCCGTTTCCAACCAGCGCCAAGCCCTGATTCAGGCGGCGATGAGATCAAGCCCGGTGCCTTGCGGCTCCGGGCTTTTTTTCGCATTTTCGCCACCTAATCCAATCCTGCTGGCGGTTTTATGACTCCTAATTAAATAGCATCTTTGGCAGTATTTACCTTGGCTACAGGCCTATTCCATTTAAAAAACACTTCACCAAGGCAGATTTTGGCCTTGGTAGTCATAAAAACCACCCGTGGCTTGTTCGTCCAGGCGGCTCAGCACACCCAGCAGTTCTTCTGCCGCTTGCGCCGGTGGCCGAACGCGCAGCGCCGTTTTGGCAAAAGGCTGTGACAACGCCGTGCTGACGGTGCCGGGATGCAAGGCCACGCAAAGGCTCTGCCGGTTGTGCCGGGTGAGTTCAATGGCGGCGGTTTTGACGAGTTGGTTGAGCGCCGCCTTGGAGGCGCGGTAGCCGTACCAGCCGCCCAGCGCGTTGTCACCAATGCTGCCGACCTTGGCCGAGACAAACGCCGCCAGGCAGCGGCCCTGACGCGGCAGCAAGGGCAAAAAATGCTTCATCACCAGGGCCGGGCCGATGGTATTGATGGCAAACACTTGCTGCAAATAGGCCGGGTCGATATCCGCCAGGCGGCGCTCGGGCATCAGCGCAGCGGGCCCGTGCAAATAGCCACTGGCCACAATCAATTGCTGCAAAAAAGTGCCGCGACCAGCACACCAGCTTTGCACATGCGCTGCAGCCTGCACTATCGAGGCGGGCTGCAGATAGTCAAGTGCAGGCTGACTGTGGCGGCCCAGGCCCATCACAGGCTGGTTGGCGCTTTGCAGCGCTTCCACCAGGGCTGAACCCAGGCCGCCGCCCGCACCCAACACCAGTGTGAGCCCTGCTGGCGGAAGGTTTTGCGGTGGTGAAACCGAAGGCTGGCGTATGGCGGTCATGCAAGCAGTCTACTGGCCGGACGCTGGTGCGCTGGGCCACACCCCGGTGTCCGCCAACACCGGCGACGGCTGCGCTGGCCCCCAATGCAAAGGCAGTGCCGCTGAAACCTTGTGAACTTGCGTCACCGTCATCCGCAGCAGCCGCTGCGCCCCCGCAAACGCCTGCACCTGCGGGCCGTCCCAAATAATTTCCACCCGAACCGACAAGTGCAGCAAATCACCCGATGCATAGTCAATGAACAGCAAGCCGGCGCGCGGCTCCAGGCTCAAGTTACCGAGGGTGTTGAAGAAAAAATTACCGCTGAAATCGGGCACAGTCAACACCGCTTGCTGCTGCGCATCCCGCTCTACCCGCACGAAACCCGGTTTGCCGCCACGGTGCGACATGTCGACGCCGCGCGCTGCATGGGCCATGCTGGCTGGCGCAGCGGAAGCAATGAAAAAAGTGTCGGCTTGCGCCATCAACTGCAGCGCATGCGCGTCCAGGTGCAGCACAGGTTCAGGCACCGCAGGCTCAATAAATCGCAGGGTGCGCTCCGCAGGCCCAACAAACTGCGGCTGGCGCGCCGCGATGTACTGCGGGCAATTGCCGAAACTCATTTGCACCTGCACCGCAAACCCATCGGGTGAGACGCTGGTCACCACGCCATTGGCCCGGTTGCGTCGCCGTGTATGCGGCTCCAGACCCAGAAACCCGACAGGCGCGCCCACCCGCAAATTCGCGTGCAGCGGGTCAGTCTCCAGCGGCAGCTTGGAGATTTGCAATTCTTGCGCGCCAGGCGATTGCACAAAACCCGGTGGCCCCGCCAGCGCCGAGGCCCAGGGCTGGCCTGCGGCATCGACCGAACCGACCAGCAGCCACGGCAGTTGCGCAAAAAAAGAGCGGTGCTGCTGCGGCATATGGTCGCGCAAGGCCATACGGCCAATCGCCGTCATGCGGCCGCGCTGGGCCGCGCCGCCCAGCACGCGGGCTTGCACCGCACATTCACCGGGGTGAAATTGCTCGTCCTGGCTGCTGATGAATGAAGACATGGCCGCTGCTCCCTTGAAGATGATTTAACCGCGCAAACCGATGGCTGTGACCGGCATCGGCACAAAACCAGGCAGCGCCTCGATACGCGCCAACCAGGCCAGGACATTGGGAAAAGGCGCCAGCGAAAAATTTCCTTCGGGCGCTACAAAGACATAACTGTAGAGCGCCACATCGGCCAAGGTCGGCAACCCGCCAACCAAAAATGCGCCGGGCTGCAAGCTTTGCTCCATCACGGCCAACAGGGTGTGGGTGCGGGCTAGCAGCTCCTCCTGGTTGCAATTCCGTTTGAACAGCAGGGCCACCCGTACTGCTGCTGCACCGTAAGCCAGCGGCCCGGCCGCAGCCGACAACCAGCGCTGCACCTGTGCGGCAAGCACGGGATCGCCCGGCAGCCATTGGCGGCTGGTGTCATAGCGGCTGGCCAAGTAGACCAAGATAGCGTTGGAATCGGCCAGGGCCACGTCGCCGTCTTCAATCACCGGTACCTGACCGAACGGATTGAGTGCCAAAAAGTCGGCTTGCTTGTGCGCCCCTTTGGCCAAATCAACAGGGTGCAAAGTCACCGGCAAATTCAAGAGTGAAGCGAACAACTGCACGCGGTGGCAATGGCCGGACAAAGCAAAGGTGTGCAGCTTGATAGGCTGGGCGGGGTGGTGACTAGGGCTCATGATGGGCTTTCAAAAAATGCAGTGCGGTGTTGGAAAAAGCCAGCGAATTGTGCGAGCGCACCCGCCTTTGATAAATAGCCTGGCCCGGATTTGACTACTCCACTTTTTGCAGTAATCCGCCGCCCGATGTTTTTGCCAAGTACCATGCCGAACATGGACAAACTCAAAGCCATGCAAACTTTTGCGGCTATCGCCGCTCTGGGCAGCATGACGGCAGCGGCGCATGCTTTGGGCAGCTCTTTGCCTGCGGTGGTGCGCACACTGGCGGCGCTGGAAGCCCACCTGGGCGTGCGCCTGCTCAGCCGCAGTACGCGCCGCATGGCGCTCACCAACGAAGGCAAGCTGTACCTGGAGAGTTGCCAGGCGCTGCTGGCCGCCATAGCAGAAGCCGAGGCCGCACTTGCCCCCGACGCCAGCGAACCCAGTGGCCAATTGACCATCACCGCGCCCGTTCAGTTTGGCCAGATGTTTGTGGCCCCGGCGGTGCTGCGCTTTGTACAGCGCCACCCCAAAATGCGCTGCAATTTGCTGCTCTATGACCGGGTCGTCAATCTGCTCGAAGAAGGCATTGATGTGGCCATCCGCATTGGCGAGCTCGAGGACAGCGCGCTGGTCGCGCAGCGGCTGGGCACGGTGCAGCGCATGGTAGTGGCCAGTCCGGCGTACCTGCGCAAGCACGGGCGGCCGCAGCATCCGCGCGATTTGCTGGCCGCCAACTGCGTGCGCTTCAGCGCTGCCACCGGGGCGTGGTGGACGTTTTATGAAGACGGCAAAAAATTCAATGTGCCCGTGACAGGCAACCTGGAGTTCAACCACGTGGCACCGACCATAGATGCCTGCATAGCGGGGCTGGGCTACGGCATGTTTATCTCTTACCAAGTGGCGCAGCATATTGCGGCCAGGCAACTGCGTCCGGTCCTGCAGGCGTTTGCGCCGCCGCCAAGACCGATCCATGTGGTCTATCCGCATGCCCGCTTGCTGCCCGCACGTACACGGGTGTTTATCGACTGGATCAAAAGCGAACTGATGCTGGAGAATCCGTCCAAACTGTCGGCTCGGCAAAAGCTGATGTAATGAATTGACTTGGTTTAACCATGGAAAGTAGAAACCCACATGCACAACTTTGACTTTGATTTACTGGTGATTGGCGGCGGCAGCGGCGGCGTGCGGGCCGCGCGCATGGCGGGCCAGCGCGGTGCCAAGGTCGCGCTGGTCGAAGCCTCGGCCGCGCTGGGCGGCACCTGCGTCAACGTGGGCTGCATACCCAAAAAACTCTACAGTTACGCCGCACATTTCGCCGAATATTTTGAACACTCGCACGGCTTTGGCTGGGAAGGCGCAGCGCCTGTGCTGAACTGGCCGCTGCTCAAAGCCAACCGCGCCCGCGAGATTACCCGCTTGAACGGCATTTACGCCTCGTTGCTGAAGAATGCCGGGGTGCAGGCCATCGAAGGCTTTGCCGTGCTGCAAGATGCACACAGCGCCATGGTCAATGGCCGGCGCATCAGCGCCGAAAACATCCTGCTGGCCACGGGCGGCAAGCCGCACGTGCCCGACATGGCGGGCCGCGAACACGTGCTCACGTCGAACGAAATCTTCGATTGCGCCCCCTTCCCGCAGCGCCTCTTGATCGTCGGCGCAGGCTACATCGCCTGCGAATTTGCCTCTATCTTCAACGGCCTCGGCGCTGAGGTCACGCAGCTCAACCGCGGCACGCAGGTGCTGCGCGGCTTCGATTGCGATGTCCGTACTTTTGTGCAAAACGAAATGATCAAGGCCGGTGTGGCCATGCGGCATGAGTGCGAGGTCAGCGCCGTCACCAAGATAGAAGGCGGCCTGTATGTGCAACTCAAAGGCGGCCAAACCCTGGAGGCCGACGCCGTGCTCTATGCCACCGGGCGTGTACCGAATGTGGCGGGCCTGGGCTTGGCGGCGGCGGGCGTGGCGTGCAGCGCACAGGGGGCGGTCAGCGTGAATGAGCACTACCAAACCAATGTGCCGTCCATTTATGCCGTGGGCGACGTGACGGCGCGGGTGCAGTTGACGCCAGTGGCGCTGGGCGAAGCCATGGTGGTGGTTGACCACTTGTTCGGTGCTGCGGCAGGCAAAGCCCCGCGCAGCATGAGCTACGACTTCATTCCCACGGCGGTCTTCACCCACCCTTCGATTGGCACGGTGGGCTACAGCGAGGAAGCAGCGCGGCGCAAGTTTGGCGACATCACCGTCTTTCGAAGCGAATTCAAGCCGCTCATGCACACGCTCTCGGGCAGCAGCGAGCGCACGCTGATGAAACTGATTGTCGAGACCGCCAGCGACCGCGTGGTCGGTCTGCACATGGTCGGCCCGGAGGCGGGCGAGATCACCCAAGGTTTTGCGGTGGCCATGAAAGCCGGTGCCACCAAAGCCTGTTTTGACCAGACCATTGGCATCCATCCGACCCTGGCCGAAGAGTTTGTGACGCTGCGCGAGCCGGTGGCCAGCGTCCCCGTCGCCTGAACCAGGCTGCCCGCCTGTGCCTGTGCCGCATCCCCGCATCCATGCTTGCTGCCACTGCTGACGTGCAGCCTGACGGCGCAAACCCCGGCCGCAGTTGCCCGATCGGCTACCGCTACCCGGCCAGCGTGTTTGCCCGCCCAGCCGAGCTCCACACCGAAACGCTGTACGTGGTCGGCGGCCTGTATGGCAACCCGTTTGCGCTGGACGCTGTCGAAACCCTGTTCGCGCGGGAAAGCGGGCCCAAACACCTGGTTTTCAACGGCGACTTTCACTGGTTTGACATTGACCCGGCGGTGTTTGCCAGCGTGGGCGCGCGGGTGCAGTGCCACACCGCGCTGCGCGGCAATGTTGAAACCGAACTCGCCAGCGACGACGCGGGCGCCGGTTGCGGCTGCGCCTACCCCAGCGATGTCGATGACGCCGATGTGGCGCGCTCCAACGCCATCTTGCAGCGGCTGCGCGAAACCGCGCGCCAATGCCCCGCCCAGCGCAGCGCGCTGGCCGCGCTGCCCATGCATGCCGTGGCCCAAGTCGGCGCTGCGCGGATTGCCGTCGTGCATGGCGATGCCGAATCGCTCGCGGGCTGGCAGTTTGACCCTGCTGCGCTGCATGATCCGAAGCACCAGCCCTGGCTGGACAGCGTGTTTGAGCAAGCGCAGGTGGATATCTTTGCCTCCAGCCACACCTGCTCGCCTGGGTTGCGGCAGTGGTCTGGCCATTCCGGGCCAGCGCGCGCCGTCATCAACAACGGCGCGGCAGGCATGGGCCATGCGGCAGGCCACACCCACGGCACGCTGACGCGGATTTCACTGCACCGCGCGCCTGCGGGCATGGCAGTAGGGAACGAAACCTGCGTGCAGAGCGTCTATATTCAAGCCCTGCGTGTTCAGTGGGACGATGCCCGCTGGCAACGGCAGTTTCTGGCCCAGTGGCCGCCGGGCTCAGCGGCGCACACCTCGTACTGGGCGCGGGTAAGCGGCGGTTTGGCACACCGCAGCACGGCTATTTCAATACTTTAAAACCACTTCAGGAGTTGTCATGTTCGCTCGTTTTTTGTTGGCTCTTTCCTTGTTTCTGCTGAGCCTGGGCCTGCTGCAAACTGCGCAGGCGCAAAGCGCCAGCCCCTTGCGCCTGGGTGTGGGCCTGTTCCAGCCTGACAAGGAAAAAAACGATGCCACGTACAAACCCCTGGCCGACTACCTGGCCGCCAAGCTGGGCCGCCCGGTGCAGTTGCGCACCGTGGACACCTGGGAAGGCCTGGCCAAGTCGCTCGCCAGTGGCGAAACCGACCTGGCGCTGATGGGCCCCTGGGGCTATGTGCTGGCCAACCATGAAGCGGGCGCGCAAGCCGTGGCCACCATCCTTTATGAAGGCAAGCCCGAGTACTTCGCCATCATGGTGACGAACCCCAAGAGCGGCATCAACCGCATTGAAGACCTCAAGGGCAAGAGCTTTGCCTTTGGCGACAAGGGCTCGACCAGCGGCTACCTGATCCCCTTCCACGAATTTCAAAAACGCGGCATCAACGTGGACACGCATTTCTCCAAAGTCCTCTACACCAAACACCAGGCAATTGAAACCCAGGTGGCACGCGGCGAGCTCGACGCCGGTGCCGACTACAACCGCAACCGCGACGCCATGATCGACGAGGGCTTGATCAAGGCCAGCGAAAGCAAAATCATCTGGACTTCAGCGCCCTTGCCCAACGACGCTTTTGCCGTCAGTGCCGCGCTGGCCAAAGACACCGCGCTGGTCAAAGACCTGCGCACGGCGCTTGAAGCGATCGGCGGCGAACTCAAAACCAACCCCGCCCTGCTGCCCAAGCGCTACACCGGTTTTGTCGCCAAAGACAATACTTACTACACGCCGATTCGCGACGCTGGGCTGGCGACAGGCAAGCTGGTGCCCAAACGCTGACCTCTTGTCCCGTTGTGACCACTGTTTTTCGGACACCCCCTCCCCCTGGGAGAGGGCAGGTTTGAGGGCAGCGCACTGACTGCAAGCATGCAACCCCACAACCAAGGCCTGCGGTGGCTCACCGCGACCTACCTCGCGCTCCTGCTGGCCTGCCTGGCCACGCTGGCCGCGCAGGGCGACTTGACGCTGGGCCGCAACCCCTGGCAAAACCTCCAGCGCACGCTGGCCGATTTTTCCCATCCCAGCTTTCTCGATGCGTGGCTCGGCCCCGAGCGGCTCGAATTCAAGGCCGACGACGGCCGCGTGCTGCGGGTCGAAAACCGCCGCGAAGTCGAGCGCAGCTATTTGGCGGGCATTGCCAGCGCCACCTGGACCACGCTGGTCATTGGCACCCTGGGCAGCGCACTGGCCGCGCTGTTGGCGCTTCCGCTGGGCCTGCTGGCCGCCCGCAACGCGCACGCCCCGCGCTGGCTGGCGCAGCCGGTCCGCGCGCTGCTGAACGCCTCCCGCGCCATCCACACCCTGGTGTTCGGCCTGATTTATGTCGGCATCGTCGGCCTCGGGCCGATGGCCGGCATCCTGGCGATTGCCTCGCACTCGCTGGGCACCTACGGCAAGCTCTATGCCGAAGCGATTGAGGGGGCCGACGCCGCGCTGTTTGAATCAGGCCTGGCGCTGGGTTTCACGCCCTGGCAAATTCTCTCCAGCCCGATGCGCCGGGGCTTTTACCCGCAGTTCGCGTCCATCCATCTGTACCTGTGGGAGTTCAATGTGCGCGACTCCACCGTGCTGGGCCTGATCGGCGCAGGCGGGCTGGGGCTGCTGGTGAGCGAGGCAGTGTCGCTGTTTCAGTGGGGGCGGCTGGCGACGCTGCTGATCGTCATCGTGGCGCTGGTGGTGGCGATGGACCAGCTCAGCGCGCGCATTCGCAACCGCGTGTTGCGGGCCCCAGGCGGAACGGCAGGACTGCAAGAAGCTTGAGCCCCTGCTTTTTTGCTACTTAATTCATAGTAGCTTAGGCAGGATATATCTTGGCTACAGGCTAATTTCACTTAAAAATTAGCCCAAAACAGCGCAAAAACACTATGTGGGCAGTTGCGGCTTGACGCGCGAGGCTGCCAGCTTGGCGTTGGCCCTGGCCACTTCGACATCGGCGTCAAACGCCAGCGCCACGCCCATGCGGCGCTTGGCAAAACTCTCAGGTTTGCCGAACAGGCGGATGTCGGAATGGGGCACGCGCAGCGCATCCGCCACGCCGCCGTACACAATGCCTTTGCCCTCGACGCCGCCGTAGATCACTGCGCTGGCGCCAGGGCTTTTCAGGGCGGTGTTGACCGGCAGCCCCAGGATGGCGCGGGCGTGCAGCTCAAATTCGTTTTGCCACTGGGTGCACAGCGTGACCAGGCCGGTGTCGTGCGGGCGCGGGCTGACTTCGCTGAACCAGACCTGCTCGCCTCGGACAAACAGCTCCACGCCAAACAAGCCCAGGCCCGAAGGCTGGCCATCCTGGCCAATACCCAGGTTGTCGGTAATTGCCTTGGCGATGTCGCGGCTTTTTTGCAGCGCGGCCGGGTGCATGGGGTGCGGCTGCCAGCTCTCCACATAGTCGCCGCTGACCTGAATGTGGCCGATGGGATCGCAAAAATGCGTTTGAATATCGCCCGCTTCGCCCAGCGCACGCACGGTGAGTTGGGTGATTTCGTAGTCGAAGTCAATGAAGCCTTCCACAATCACACGCCCGCCCTGCACGCGGCCCCCGGCCATGGCGTAGTCCCAGGCGGTTGGCACATCGGCCGGGCCAGAAATTTTGCTTTGGCCTTTGCCCGAGCTGCTCATCACCGGTTTGACGATGCAGGGGTAGCCGATGCCGCCATCAATCGCCGCTTGCAGCTGCGCCAGCGAATCGCAAAACCGGTAGGGGCTGGTCGGCAAGCCCAGCGTTTCGGCGGCTAGGCGGCGAATGCCCTCGCGGTCCATGGTCAGCCGCGCGGCGCGCGCGGTGGGCACCACACGCACCACGCCGGCGGCTTCGAGTTCTTGCAACATCGGCGTGGCAATGGCTTCAATCTCGGGCACGACCAGGTGCGGCTTTTCGCGCTCAATCAGCGCCTTGAGCGCTGCCGGGTCGCTCATGGTGATGGTGCGGGCGTGATGCGCCACCTGCTGGCCAGGCGCGTGCTCGTAGCGGTCCACGGCGATGGTTTCCACGCCCAGGCGCTGCAGGGCGATCAGCACCTCTTTGCCCAGTTCGCCGCTGCCCAGCAGCATGACTTTGGTGGCGTGCGGCGAGAGCGGTGTGCCAAAGGTGATGGGGTTCATGAAAGCTCCGTTTGCAGACAAATCAGGCCGGGTGGGCTGCCTCTTGCCCCGGGAGAGGGTTGCGGCGAGCGCCACTGGCGCTGAGGGTGCCCATCACCTCGTTCAGGCGCACCGGCAAACCGGCTGCCCACTGCGGGTTGAGCTGCACCATGCCAGGCGGAAACAGCAGCACCACGGTCGAGCCCAGCAAAAAACGGCCCATCTCATCGCCCTGCCCCAGCGTGATGGCTTGCGCCGCATAGTTCCACTGGCGCAGCTGGCCTGGCCGCGGCGGATTCACCTGCCCGTGCCACACGGTGGCCATGCTGCCCACAATCGCCGCGCCGACCAGCACCAGCGCCCAGGGCCGCTTGCCTTGCGAGCCAAAGTCGGACTCGAACACGCACACCACCCGCTCATTGCGCGCAAACAGGCCCGGGATGCTGCGCGCCGTGGCCGGGTTCACCGAAAACAACTGGCCCGGCACATGCACCATGCCCAACAGCCGCGCCGCCATCGGCATGTGGATGCGGTGGTAGTCCTTGGGGCTCAAGTAAATGGTGGCGAAGCTGCCGCTGGCAAATTGCGCGGCCAAGTCAGCGTCGCCGCCCAGCAGCGCGGCGGCGGAATAGGTGTGGCCTTTGGCCTGAAAAATCTGGTTCCCGTCAATCGCCCCGCATTGGCTGATGGCACCGTCCACCGGGCACACCAGATCCGCCAGCGCCAGCGGCCGTGCGCCGGGCCGCAAGGCGCGGGTGAAAAAGTCATTGAAACAGCGGTAGTGCGTAAGGTCAGGCTGCTGCGCCTCAGACATGTTGACGCTGTAGCGGCGCACAAAGTCACGGATGATCCACTGCGTGAGGCCGCCCCAGCGGGCGTTGGCCACAACATGCGCCAGCCGGGTCATGGCCTGCTTGGGCAAGGCGTGTTGGATCAGGGCATGGAGGCGGTCGGACATGTACCGCAAAATTATAGGAGTTGGTTTGCCGCTGAGGCCACTGCGACACAATCACGCCATGTCTCACCCCCTGCTGAAGATCAGCCACCTGAGCAAGCGCTACGGCAATACCGCCGCGGTTGACGATTTGTCGCTGGAGATTGCGCCCGGCGAATGCCTGGGCGTGATCGGGCCCAACGGCGCGGGCAAAACCACCACCATCCGCATGGCGCTAGGGCTGGTTGCGCCCGACGCTGGCAGCATCTGTTATTTCCCCGGCGGCACCGGCGTGGGCCTGGAGATGCCGCAAGACCAACTGGCCATCAAGGCGCGGCTGGGCGTGGTCAGCCAGTTTGACTCGCTTGACCCCGACTTTTCCTGCGCTGAAAACTTGCTGGTCTACGGCCGCTATTTCGGCCTGCCCGATGCCGTGATCCGCGAGCGCATACCGAAGCTGCTCGAATTTGCCGCGCTTACGCACAAGGCCCATGCCAAGCTGAACGAGCTCTCGGGCGGCATGAAGCGCCGCCTGTCTTTGGCCCGGGCACTGGTGAACGACCCGCAACTGCTGCTGCTTGACGAACCCACCACCGGCCTGGACCCGCAAGCGCGCCACCTGATGTGGGAGCGCCTGCAGCAACTCCTGGTGCAGGGCAAGTCCATCTTGCTGACCACCCACTTCATGGACGAAGCCGAGCGCCTGTGCCACCGCCTGCTGGTGCTGGACCACGGCAAGCAAATGGTCGAGGGCCGCCCGCGCGAATTGATTGGCGCGCACCTGGAACCCGATGTGGTGGAAGTGTTTGGCACAGGAGCGCTCGACTTGGTGTCCTCACCGCTCAAAGTACTCGCCGCACGGGTGGAAGTCAGCGGCGAGACCGTGTTTTTCTATACCCAGAATGCCGGTGAATTGCTGGCCGCACTGCAATCCCATCCGCACCTGCGCACGCTGCACCGCCCGGCCAACCTGGAAGACTTGTTTTTGAAACTGACCGGTCGGCAGATTCGAGAGGAAGGGTGATGAACACGTCCCGTCTTGGCATCTGGCGCGCGCCCCAACTCTCCATGCGCTGGTGGCCCGTCTTTCTGCGCCACCTGCTGGTCTGGCGCAAGCTTTTGATTCCCAGCCTGATCGGCAACATTGCCGACCCGCTGATTGCGCTGGTGGCGTTTGGCTACGGCCTGGGTGCGCTGGTGGGCGATGTCAAACTGGGTGATACCGTGGTGCCGTACATCGTTTTTCTGGGCGGCGGCTACATCTGCACCAGCGCCATGAACGCGGCGTCGTTCGAGGCGCTGTACTCGGCCTACTCGCGCATGGCCGTGCAGCGCACCTGGGACGGCATCATGAATGCGCCGGTGAGCCTGGACGATGTGGTGCTGGCCGAGATGCTGTGGGCCAGCTTCAAATCCCTGTGCACCGCACTGGCCATTTTGGGGGTGATGTTGGCGCTGGGCATCGGCAGCGGCCTGGGTTTGCTGGCCGCGCTGCCGCTGCTGGCGCTGGTGGGCATCACCTTTGCCAGCATCGCGCTGATTTTCAATGCGCTGGCCAAGGGATATGACTTTTTCACCTACTACTTCACGCTGTTTTTGACGCCGATGATGTTTCTCTCGGGCGTGTTTTTCCCGCGTGAGCAGTTGCCCGGCTGGGTGCAAGCTATCTCTGGCTGGCTGCCGCTGACTGCGGCGGTTGAACTGGTGCGCCCGCTGTTCCTGGGCCAGAACCCGTTGGCCATGCCGCTGCAATTTGCCGGCAACCTGGCGCTGCTGCTGGCCTATGCCGCAGCCGGTTTCTGGCTGGCGCTGGCACTGACACGCAGGCGCTTCAAAGCGTGAGCCCTTGGACAAGCGGCGCGTGACGATCGCCCTGACCCGGCAGCTGCAGGCGCTGCGCGGGTGGCTCGAACACCCGCGCTGAAGGTGCACCCGATTTCGCACATTTTTTCCCCACCCCCATCGCCTCCACTCCCGGGGCTCAACCTGAAAGCAGCACCATGACCACCCAACTCGACAAAGTTCTCTACACCGCCCATGCCAAAGCCACGGGCGGCCGCGACGGCCGCGCCACCAGCGACGACGGGCTGCTCGACGTAAAACTGGCGCCTCCCAAAGAACTCGGCGGCGCTGGCGGCGCGACCAACCCGGAGCAATTGTTTGCAGCCGGCTACTCGGCCTGCTTCCTGGGCGCTCTGAAACACGTGGCCGGTATGGAAAAAGTAGCGCTGCCTGCCGACGCGACCATCAGCGGCGCGGTAGGCATTGGCCCCATCCCGGCGGGCTTTGGCATCGAAGCCACGCTGGACATCTCGCTGCCCGGCATGGACCGCGCCGTGGCGCAAGACCTGGTGAACAAAGCCCACCAGGTCTGCCCCTACTCCAACGCCACCCGCGGCAACATTGAAGTCACGCTGAACCTGGTTTGAGCTGACCCCGGCCCCACCCCGTGCCCGCTGGCGGTCACGGGTTTTTTTCATGGCGGCGGGCCAGCGCAGCCGACAATGCAGGCATGACAAACCCGCCGCCAGAATCCAGCGCCAGCCAGCACCCCTTTTCCGCACTCACGCCCGACGTGGTGCTCGATGCCCTGTCCAGCGTGGGCCTGCAGGGCGACGGCCGTTTGCTGGCGCTCAACTCGTACGAGAACCGCGTCTACCTGGTGCACCTGGAACCCGGCGATACGGCTTTGCCTGCGGTGGTCGTCAAGTTCTACCGGCCCGGCCGCTGGAGCCGCGCACAGATTCTGGAAGAGCACGCCTTCAGCGCCGAATTGATGGAAGGCGAAATCCCGGTGGTCGGGCCTTTGCTTTTGCAGGGCGAGGGCAGCGCTGCTGCGCCCGCCACACTGCACCAGCACGCAGGCTTTGACTTCAGCGTCAGCCCGCGCCGGGGCGGACGCGCCCCCGAACTCGACGACGACACCCACCTGGAATGGATTGGCCGCCTGCTGGCACGCATCCATAATGTCGGCGCACGCCAGCCCTTTGCGCACCGGCCTGCGCTGGATGTGCAGCAATTCGCCATCGAACCACGCGAGTGGTTGCTCACCCACCAGCGGGTTGCGCCCGAAGTCCAAAGCGAATGGGCCAGCGCCTGCAGCACGGCGATTGAGCGCATCCAGGCCAGCGGCCTGGCCCAAGCCACCACCCTGCGCCTGCACGGCGACTGCCACCCCGGCAATATTTTGTGGACGCCAGAAGGCAGCGGGCACCATGCCGCCGCGCCGGGCCGCCCCAAGCAAGGCAGCGGCCCCCACGGGGGGCAGGGCGTTACACGCAGTGAGCAACCGTGGGGGCCACAACCCCCTGGTCCTCACTTTGTCGACATGGACGACGCCCGCAGCGGCCCGGCGGTGCAAGACCTGTGGATGCTGCTTTCAGGCGACCGGCACCAGCGCAGCCGCGCTTTGGGCACGCTGCTGGACGGCTACGAGCAGTTCCGCGAATTTGACCGGCGCGAGCTGGCGCTGATCGAGCCGCTGCGCACCCTGCGGCTGATCCACTACAGCGCCTGGCTGGCGCGGCGCTGGGATGACCCCAGCTTTCCGGTCAATTTCCCGTGGTTTGGCAGCCGCGACTATTGGGCCGGGCAGGTGGTCATGCTCAAAGAGCAAATTGAAGCGATGGACGAAGCGCCGCTGGCGGTTTAAGCGCTGATGCCGGCGTCAGTGTTTATCAAAATTTATAGCGCTCCCGGCAGGAAACACCTTGGCTAGAGGCCAATTTGATTCAAAAATACGCGCAAATGACCTTTTCAGGCCTGCTTTCGCCGCTCCTGCATGCGGTCCCACCAGGCCGTGAACTCACCCACCAGCCCGCGCCGGAACGCCAGCACGACGACGACAAAAATCAGCCCGGTGACGATGGTGACCGATTCGCCGAGCGTGCCAAACCACTGGATGCCGGTGAGGTCGGCCAGCCAGCGGCCCATCTCACCGACCTTGTTCTCCAGCGCCACGACCAGAAACGCACCCAAAATGGGGCCGGTCATGGTGGCCAGGCCGCCCAGCAGCGTCATCAAAATCACCGCGCCCGAAGTCGTCCACAACGCGTCCGACAAGGTGGCAAAGCCCAGCACCACGGTTTTGAGCGAACCCGCCAGACCACTCAAGGCGGCAGACATGACAAACGCCAGCAGTTTGAAACGGTCGACGTCGTAGCCCAGCGATATGGCGCGCGGCTCGTTCTCGCGGATGGCTTTGAGCACCTGGCCAAAGGGAGAGTGCAGGGTGCGGTCGATCAGCAAAAACGCGGCGCTGAAAATACCCACGACGACGTAGTACAGCGTGAGGTCGTCCACCAGGGAAATGCCAAAAAAGCTGCCGCGCGGCACGCCCTGCAAACCGTCTTCGCCGCCGGTAAAAGGCGCTTGCAGGAAGATGAAGTACAGCATTTGCGCCAGCGCCAGCGTGATCATGGAGAAATAAATGCCGCTGCGGCGAATCGCCAACCAGCCCGTGAGCAAGCCCAGCAAGGCCGCTGCCACTACGCCCGCCAGCAAGCCCAGCGGCATCGGCAGCTCAAACACTTTCATCGCATGGCCGGTGCTGTAGGTGGCCAGCCCAAAAAATGCCGCATGGCCAAACGACAACAAGCCGGTATAGCCCAGCAGCAAATTGAAGGCGCAGGCAAACAGCGCAAAGCACAGGCCCTTGAGCACCAGTACCGGGTACGCGCCCAGCATGGGCAACACCAGAAACAGGCCCAGCAAGGCCAGGTACACATAAAAGCGCTGCGGAATGCCCGATGCGGATTTGCGCGGCGCGGTGACCGCTGGGGCAGCGGCAGGAGAGTGGTCAGTCATCTTATTTTTCCTTGCCGAACAGGCCTGCGGGACGCAGCAGCAAGACAATTGCCATCACCACAAACACCACGGTGTTCGACGCCTCGGGGTAGAACACACGCGTCAAGCCCTCGACCAGCCCCAGCCCCAGGCCGGTGATGATGGAGCCTGCAATCGAGCCCATGCCGCCGATCACCACCACGGCAAACACCACAATGATGAGGTTGGAGCCCATCAGCGGCGAGATTTGCAGCACTGGCGCGGCCAGCACACCCGCAAACGCGGCCAGCGCCACGCCAAAACCGTAGGTGGCCGTGACCATCAGCGGCACATTCACGCCAAAGGCCTGCACCAGCTTGGAGTTTTCGGTGCCCGCCCGCAGCAGCGCGCCGAGCTTGGTGCGCTCGATCATGTACCAGGTCAAAAAGCACACCACCAGCGACGCCAGCACAATCCAGGCGCGGTAGTTGGGCAAAATCATGAAGCCCAGGTTGGTGGCGCCCGACAGCGCCTCGGGCACCGAATACGGCAGACCCGACGAGCCGTAAAACGAGCGGAACAAGCCCTCGATCATCAGCGTCATGCCAAAGGTCAGCAGCAGGCCGTAAATATGGTCGAGCTTGTAGATGCGCCGCAGCATGGTGCGCTCAAACACCATGCCCAGAATACCCACGACCAAGGGAGCGAGGAACAGCATCCACCAGTAGGAGATGCCGGCGTATTCCAGCCCCATCCAGGTAATGAAGGCACCCATCATGTAAACCGCGCCGTGGGCAAAGTTCACCACGTTGAGCAGGCCAAAAATCACCGCCAGACCCAGCGACAAGATGGCGTAGAACGAGCCGTTGACCAGCCCCAGCAACAACTGGCTGAGGAAGGCTTGCAGCGGAATACCAAATATTTCGGTCATGGCAAAAGCAAACTAAACAAAAGGCCAAAGCACCAGACTGTTGAAGGCCGGTGCCATTTGGCCCGTACCTTCAGCATGCCAGCAGCAAAAAAACAGCTTACTTCTTCATCAGGCTGCAACGCGATTCGGCACGCGTGGTGAAGGCCTGCTCGCCGGGGATGGTCGACACCAGTTTCATATAGTCCCACGGCTCTTTGGAGTCGGCCTGGCTTTTGACCTGCATCAAATACATGTCGTGAATCATGCGGCCGTCTTCGCGGACGTAGCCGCCTTTGGCGAACATGTCATTGATCTTGTTGGACTTGAGCCACTTCATCACGGTGTCAGCGTCGTCGGTGCCGGTGGCCTTGACGCCTTTGAGGTAGAAGGCCGTGGCCGAGTAGTCACCCGCCTGCACCATCGACGGCATGCGCTTGACTTTCTCGAAGAAGCGGCGCGCCCACTCGCGCGACTCGGGCGACTGGTTCCAGTACCAGGCATCGGTCAGGTACAGGCCTTCGGTGTTTTTGAGGCCGAGCGCGTGGATGTCGTTGATGAACATCAAGAGCGCCGCCATTTTCATGGTCTTGGTGATGCCAAACTCATTGGCCGCCTTGATGGAATTGATCAGGTCGCCGCCGGCATTGGCCAGGCCCAGAACCTGCGCCTTGCTGTTTTGCGCTTGCAGCAGGAAAGAAGAGAAGTCGCTCGCCGACAGCGGGTGTTTGACCGAGCCGACCACCGTGCCGCCATTGCCTTTGACCACGGTCGCGGTGTCGTCTTGAAGCGATTGGCCGAAGGCGTAGTCGGCCGTCAGGAAGTACCAGTTTTTGCCCACGGTTTTCACCATCGTCGCGCCGGTGCCCTTGGCCATGGCCACGGTGTCGTAGGCATAGTGGATGGTGTAGGGCGAGCAGGCTTCATTGGTCAGGCGGGCCGAGCCAGCGCCGATGGGGATGAAGATTTTCTTTTTTTCTTCAGCGACTTTGGCCATCGCCAGTGCGGTGGCGGAGTTGGTGCCGCCAATCAGCATGTCCACGCCCTGCGTGTCAAACCACTCGCGGGCTTTGCTGGAGGCCACGTCGGCCTTGTTTTGATGGTCGGCAAACAGCAGCTCGATTTTCTTGCCGCCGATATTGCCGCCCGCGTCGGCAATGGCCAGGCGAATCGCCTCGACGCTGCCGTTGCCGCCGATGTCAGAGTACAGACCGCCGATGTCGGTAATGATGCCGATCTTGATGGTGTCGCCGCTGATTTTGGATTGGGCCTGGGCCGAAGTGGCCAGGCCCAGGGCCAGCAGGCTGGCGGCAGCGATGGCGCCCAGCTTGTGGGTCAGTGTGGTTTTCATACGCAGTGTCTCCTAGGGATTAAAAAGGGGGAAAACAAATCTCAAGGCAAAAGTAAAACGTGTCAGATACCCAGCAGTTCCTTGAGCAGGGCTTGCTTGGCCACCAGTTCGGCAGCGGCAAAATGCTCGACGACCTGGCCGTGCTCCATGACGTAGAAACGGTCGGCCAGCGGCGCGGCAAAGCGGAAGTTCTGCTCCACCATGACGATGGTGTAGCCCTTGGCTTTGAGCGCTTTGATCATGCCACTGAGCGTTTGCACAATGACCGGGGCCAAACCCTCGGAAATCTCGTCGAGCAAGAGCAGCCGCGCGCCGGTGCGCAGGATGCGCGCGATCGCCAGCATTTGCTGCTCGCCGCCCGACAGGCGGGTGCCGGGGCTGCTGGCGCGCTCCTTGAGGTTGGGGAACATCTGGTAGATCTCGGCCACGCTCATCGGCTCGCCGCGCACCTTGACTTGCGGCGGCAGCAGCAGGTTTTCCTCGGCGGTGAGCGAGGCGAAAATCCCGCGCTCTTCGGGGCAGTAGCCCACGCCCATGTGCGCCACCCGGTGCGGCGGCTGGCCCAGCGCCTCGTGGCCGTTGACCTTGATCGAGCCCGTGCTGCGCCCCACCAGCCCCATGATGGCGCGCAGCGTGGTGGTGCGGCCCGCGCCGTTGCGGCCCAGCAGGGTGACCACTTCGCCCTCTTGCACATGCAGGTTCACGCCGTGCAGCACGTGGCTTTCGTCATACCAGGCGTGCAGGTTTTGGATGTCGATCACCAAGTTGCCCCCACGATCGCCCATTGCATGTGGCTCCCTGCCCCCCGAGGGGGCCGCGCCTTGCTTGGGGCGGCCCGGCGCGGCGGCCAACGCTGCGGTTGCGGCATTCATCAGTGCGCCCCTTCGAGTTCGTGTTCGCCGGTGCCCATGTAGGCTTCCAGCACCCGCGGGTCGCGCGAGACCTCGGCGTACGGCCCTTCGGCCAGAATCGCGCCGCGCTGCAAGACGGTGATGCGGTCTGCAATGGAAGAGACCACGTTCATGTTGTGCTCGACCATCAGCACGGTGCGGCCGGCCGAGACTTTCTTGATCAGCGCCGTCATGCGCTCGACATCTTCATGGCCCATGCCCTGGGTCGGCTCGTCGAGCAGCATCAACTCAGGTTCCATCGCCAGGGTGGTGGCAATCTCCAGCGCGCGTTTGCGGCCGTAGGGCAGCTCGACCGCCACCGTGTCGGCGTATTCGGCCAGCCCCACTTGCTCAAGCAACGCCATGGCCTGGGCATTGAGCTGCTCCAGAATGCGCTCGCCGCGCCAGAAGTGGAAAGACCAGCCGGTGGTGCGCTGCAAGCCCACGCGCACGTTCTCCAGCAGCGTCAGGTGCGGGAACACCGCGGATATCTGGAACGAGCGGACCATGCCCTGGCGCGCCAAGTTGGCCGGGGACTCGGCGGTGATGTCGCGCCCGTTGTACGTGATGCTGCCGCGCGTGGGCGTCAAAAACTTGGTGAGCAAATTAAAGCAAGTGGTTTTGCCGGCACCGTTGGGGCCGATCAGCGCGTGGATATGGCCGCGCTGGACTTGCAAATTGACATCGCTCACCGCGACGAACCCTTTGAATTCTTTGGTCAGGCCACGGGTTTCTAGCAGGACATCGGCACCGGTCATGTTGTCTTCACAAGTGAAAGTGGCGCGATTTTAGATGCGCTGCACCATTTTCACCCCTAGGATTGCCCTAGTAAGTCGCCGCCCCAGCGCAAATCGCCCGAGCATGCAAATCAGAATGCCCTTCGGGCTTATCAATTACTATTAAATCAATAGCGTTATGTGCAATATTTGCCTTGGCCACAACCCGATTTGATATAAAAATTCGCCCAAAACGCTGCCAAACACCCTGGCAGCCACCTTCACACCACTACCCCAGCCTGGTCCCGCCCTGCCCCTGGTCCCCAAGCCTCGTGGCGACGCTGGGTTTGTCCAGCTTCTGATGTTCGTTAGCGAACAGACACAGCCCAGAGGAATCGCAGAAGCTTGCTGATGCCAAACATTGCGGAAGTCGCGACCCCAAACGAAGACTCGGTCAAGGCGGACAGGATTTCAGAAGTCAGGCGGCAGGAGTCGCTGCTCAAGACCGGGGCGCTGCAAAACGCCATTCTCAACAGCGCCAACTTTTCCAGCATCGCCACCGACGAAAAAGGCGTGATCCAGATCTTCAACGTCGGTGCCGAGCGTATGCTGGGCTATGCAGCGGCGGACGTGGTGAACAGGATCACACCCGCCGACATCTCGGACCCGCAAGAAGTGATTGCTCGGGCTACGGCATTGAGCGTTGAGCTGGGCACACCTATTACGCCGGGCTTTGAAGCCTTGGTGTTCAAAGCATCGCGCGGTATAGAAGACATTTACGAGCTGACTTATATCCGCCAGGACGGCAGCCGCTTCCCGGCCATTGTGTCGGTCACCGCCTTGCGCGATGACCAAAACATCATCATTGGCTACTTGCTGATTGGCACCGACAACACCGCCCGCCAGCAGGCCGACGATAAGCTACGCACAGCGTCGCAATATGCGCGCAGCCTCATCGAAGCCAGCCTGGACCCGCTGGTCACCATCAGTCCCGAGGGCAAGATCACCGACGTCAACGCGGGCTCGGTCAAGGTGACCGGTGTGGCACGAGAGGCTCTCATCGGAACCGACTTCTCCAACTACTTCACCGAGCCCGACATGGCCCGCGAGGGCTACCAGCAGGTCTTCGCCAAAGGCTTCGTCACCGACTACCCGCTCACCATCCGGCACGAGAACGGTCGTCTCACCGACGTACTCTATAACGCCTCGGTCTACAAGGATGTGCAGGGCAAAGTGCTCGGCGTGTTCGCCGCCGCCCGCGACATCACCGAACGCAAGAAGCTCGACCAGCGCCTGCGCGACCAGCAGTTCTATACCCGCTCGCTGATTGAGTCGAACATCGACGCCCTGATGACCACCGACCCGGCCGGCATCATCTCGGATGTGAACCGGCAGATGGAGGCACTCACCGGCTGCACGCGGGATGAACTGATCGGCGCACCGTTTAAAAACTATTTCACCGACCCTGACCGCGCTGAAGCCGGTATCAAGCGCGTGCTCAATCAGAACAAGGTCACCAACTACGAGTTGACTGCCCGCGCACGCGACGGCCGGGAAACCGTGGTGTCCTACAACGCCACCACGTTTTATGACCGCGACCGTACCCTGCAAGGCGTGTTTGCCGCCGCGCGTGACATTACCGAACGCAAACTGCTCGACCAGGTGCTGCAAGAAAATAACGTCGAGTTGCAAAACGCGATGTCGGCCGCCGAAAAGGCCAATTTGGCCAAGTCGGATTTCCTGTCCAGCATGAGCCATGAACTGCGTACACCACTGAGTGCCATTTTGGGCTTTGCACAGCTGATCGAATCGGGCTCGCCCAAACCCACGCCCTCACAAAAACGCAGTGTCGACCAGATCCTGCTGGCGGGCTGGTACCTGCTCAAGCTCATCAACGAAATTCTGGATCTGGCTTTGATCGAATCGGGCAAGTTGTCGCTCTCTCTTGAGCCGGTGTCGCTGGGGGCGGTGATGCAGGAGTGCGAGGCCATGATCGGGCCGCAAGCGCACAAGCGCGGTATTTCGGTGAGCTTTCCAGACATTGAAGTGCCGTATTTCGTGAATGCAGACCGCACGCGCCTCAAGCAGGTTTTGATCAATTTGCTCTCCAACGCAATCAAGTACAACGGGCCGCTGGGTCGGGTGGCGTTGAGCGTCAAAGAAGTGCCGGAGCAACGCCTGCGCATCAGCGTTGAAGACAGCGGCAATGGTTTGCAACCGGCGCAAATTGCCCAACTGTTCCAGCCCTTCAACCGGCTCGGGCAAGAAGCCAATGCCGAAGAGGGCACCGGCATTGGCCTGGTCATGACCAAGCGTCTGGTTGAGTTAATGGGCGGCGTGATTGGCGTGGAAAGCACCGTTGGGCTGGGGAGCACTTTCTGGATCGAGCTAAGCCTGACCGATGAAAGGCGACCCGTCGTCAATGACCTGGGCGCCGCCGAGGGCGAGCGCGTTGCCGCCCTGCATCCCGACACCACGCAACGCACCCTGCTCTATGTGGAAGACAACCCGGCCAATCTCATGCTGGTGGAAGACCTGATCGCGCGCCGACCCGATATTCGCCTGCTGACGGCGCGTGACGGCGCAAGCGGCATTGAACTGGCGCGCA
>JBJXED010000105.1:0-24074 GCA_046155225.1 Burkholderiaceae bacterium | reverse complement strand
GAGGTACACCCCGGCGAAGGTGTGGAAGAAAAAATTTCGCTATCTGAGCGCTTTGGATTGTGGGTGAGTTTCTACCCGTTCAGCCAGGACGAATATTTGGCCATTACGGCGCAGTGGCTGCACTCTTTTGGCGTGGCGCAGCCGCAGATTGAGGCGGCACGCGGGCAGGCGCTGGTGTGGGCGCTGGAGCGCGGCTCGCGCAGTGGCCGGGTGGCGTGGCAATTTGCGCGGGATTTTGTAGGTGGGCAGCCGGGGCAAGCCGCCGCATGACGGCAAGCGCTCACGCGTCAGTATTGGTGGCAGATGGCGACCGTCCGCGCGACGACGTGAGGTCGGAAGGTAGCGATGCGCCGCGAAAGATCATCGATGTGGCGGTGGGCATTCTGCTGAGCCCGCACGGCGAATTTCTCATGACCAGCCGTCCGCCGGGCAAGGTGTATGCGGGCTACTGGGAATTCCCCGGCGGCAAGATTGAGGCCGGCGAGTCGGTCGAGCAGGCGCTGCGCCGTGAGCTGCAAGAAGAAATCGGCGTGACGATCGGCCCCGCAACGGTATGGCACACCAGCCTGGTCGACTACCCGCACGCACTGGTGCGGCTGCATTTTTGCAAGGTCTTCACCTGGCAAGGCGAATTGCACATGCACGAAGGCCAGCAATTCGCCTGGCAAAGGCTGCCGGTCGCGGTGGCACCGGTACTGCCGGGTAGCCTGCCAGTCTTGGCCTGGCTAGGCCAGCCCGGTCAAGTCAGCACGCCGCCGAGCCGGTAGTTTTGCGGCCCTTTTTGTGCAATTTTGAGCGCACCAACCCGATTGCCCAGCGCCGCGCATTGAGCCAGCGGCCAACCCTGCTCCAGCCCGAACAGCAGCGCGCCGCGGAAAGCGTCACCGCAGCCCGTGGGGTCCACCACGGCCGTGGGCACTTCTGCCGGCACATGGGTTTTTTGGCCCTCGACCCACACCTCGCAGCCTTCAGCACCCAGCGTAATGACCAGCCCCTGCACGCGCTGCGAGATCTCGGCGGGCGAGAGGCCCGTGCGGTCACTCAGCATCTTGCCTTCGTAATCGTTCACCGCGACCCAAGTGGCTTGCTCTATAAAGCGCAGCAACTCCGAACCGTCAAACATAGGCAAACCCTGGCCAGGGTCAAACACAAACGGGATATCAGCCGCCTTGAACTGCGCCGCGTGGTCCAGCATGGCAGCACGCCCATCGGGCGAGATGATGCCGATGCGAATGTCGGCGCTTCCTGTGGTGTGCGGTGCAATGTGCGTCAGGTGCGCCTGCATCATCGCGCCGGGGTGGAAGGCGGTGATCTGGTTGTTGGCCAAGTCGGTCATGATCATGGCTTGCGCGGTGTAGGCATCTTGCACTTGGCGCACGAACTCGGTGCCGATGCTTAAGGTGTGCAGCCGCTCCAGATAAGGCGTGCCGTCACTGCCCAAAGTCGCCATCGGCAGCGGCACGCCGCCCAGCGCTTTGAGGCTGTAGGCAATATTGCCGGCGCAGCCGCCAAAGTCGCGCTGCAAGGCGGGCACCAGGAAAGACACATTCAAGTTGTGCAACTGGTCCGGCAGTATCTGGTCGCTGAAGCGGCCCTCGAAATTCATGATGGTGTCAAAGGCCAGAGAACCGCATATCAAAGCTGCCATAGGTGCAATCGTAGAAAAGGAAATCAGGGGTAGAAAACAAGGGCGCGGTAACCCGCCACGCGGACGTCGCCTTTGACCGCAACGGGCAGCGAAGCGCTCCATTCGCTGCTGGCCGCCAGCTGCTCGGGCGCACCCAATTCAGCGGGCAACAACACGCGGCGCACTTGGGGCTGGTCTTGGGTGTCTGTGAGCACCAGCTCAACGGCGGGCATGGCCAAGTCCAGCGCGCTGGTGTTTTTGATGGAAAGGTTGAAGCGGTACACATCGCCAGGGGCTTTATTGAACGACGAGCTGTCAATCACCAGCGATTCGATCTGCCGGTAAGGTGCCAACGTGCAGTTCAAGTGCCCGCACAACTGCACCAGCCAGGGGCGGGTACGCGGGTCGAGTGCGGCAATCCGGTCCCGCTCGTGCACGGCCACCTGCAAGCCCAGCACGCCAACCAACATGAGGCACAACAGCAGTGAGAGCGCGATGACGCCCGGTTTGCGCCAAAACGCCTGGCGCTGTGCTTGCCGCACGAAACCCAGCTTTTGCAGAGCCTTTTCTTCAGTTTCTGCTTCGCTTTCCGGAGCTGGCTGGGGCGGTGCACCGAACACATTATCTTGTGCGAAGTCGCGCGGCGGCGCGGCGGCAGTGCCGGCCTTGAAGATACGGCTGGCGGAGACAAGGCTCTCGGCAGCGGCTGGCGCGGGCATGATGATTTGTCCGGCGCTGCTGGTCGGCGAACCACTTCCAGCGGGCGGCGCGATGGCGGGGGCATCAGCGAGCCAGTCACCGGCGTCCTGCAGGTGCGCGCTCGCGTCAAAAATCTCGGCGCAAGTACCGCAGCGCACCCAGCCCTGAGAGAGCGCCAACTGCTGCGGCGTGACCACAAAGCGCGTACGGCAAGCGGGGCAGCGGGTGGAGAGCGTCATGCGCGTATTTTGGCGCACTCAGCCGGACGGCAGCGGTTTGCAGCCGGTCATCAGCACCCAGCCGTCCTCGGCGTCACTGACCGCCAAGTCCAGCCAGGGCGAGTAGGCCAATTGCAATTGCCCGATTTGGCGCTCCAGAATGCCGGCCAGAACCAACTTGCCACCTGGTGCAACATGAGCGCACAGAAGCGGCGCCAGCACGGTGAGCGGACTGGCCAGAATATTGGCCAGCACCGTTTGGTAACGGCTGTCGGCCGGGTCTACCCGGTCAGGTAAACCGGCCTGTATGTCTACGCTATTGGCTTTTGCGTTGTCTTCGGTTGCTTGCACGGCGGCCGGGTCAATGTCCACCGCGTCAACCTGCACGGCACCGAATTTGGCTGCGCCCACCGCCAAAATGCCCGAACCGCAGCCGTAGTCCAGCACCCGCTGGCCTTGCGGCGGGTGAGCAGCCAGCCAGCGCAGGCACATGCGCGTGGTCGGATGCTGACCCGTACCAAAGGCCAGGCCGGGGTCGAGCCGGATGCTCACCTTGGCCTCCTGAGGCGGCTCGTGCCAGGTGGGAACGATCCAGAAACTCGGCGTGATCGGCACCGGCGTGAATTGCGATTGCGTCAGGCGTACCCAGTCTTGCTCGGGTACTGGGTTGATGCCCGCGACTTCGCAATGGGCGAAAAAATCTTGCGCTTGCAGCAACTGCGCGGCTTCGCGCGCCAATGCCTCGTTGCTGAACAGTGCAACGACGCGCGAGTGCTGCCATCCGGCCCTGGGCGGCGGCAAACCCGGCTCGCCAAAAAGGGCTTGCTCGGCGTCGGTATCGGCATCGGCGTCTTCGACCGATACGCTCAAGGCATCCAGCGAATCTAGCGCGTCGCTGATGGTTTCTACGGCACCCTCGGGGCAGAGCAGGCTGAGTTCAAACATGCAAGGGAAGGGCGTGAGGCAATGTGTTCACCGACTTCTGTGCGACAACCACTCTTCGAGGTAGTGAATATTCGTCCCCCCCGCCATGAATTTAGCATCCACCACCAGCTCGCGGTGCAGCGGGATATTGCAGTTGATGCCTTCGACCACCATCTCGGCCAGTGCCGTGCGCATGCGGGCCAGGGCTTGCTCGCGGGTGTCGCCGTGGCAGATGATTTTGCCGATCATCGAGTCGTAATTGGGCGGCACAAAATAGTTGTTGTAGACATGCGAGTCCACCCGCACACCTGGCCCGCCGGGCGCGTGCCAGGTGGTGATGCGGCCCGGCGAGGGCATGAAGTTGTACGCGTCTTCGGCGTTGATGCGGCATTCGATGGCGTGGCCGCGCAACTCGATCTGGCGCTGCACAAAGGGCAGCTTTTCGCCGGCCGCGACCATGATTTGCGTCTTCACGATGTCGATGCCGGTGATCATTTCCGTCACCGGATGCTCGACCTGCACCCGCGTGTTCATCTCGATAAAGTAGAACTCGCCGTTTTCGTACAAGAACTCAAAGGTGCCAGCGCCCCGGTAGCCAATGCGCTTGCAGGCCGCCACGCAGCGCTCGCCCACCCGCTCAATGTTTTTGCGCAAGATGCCCGGCGCGGGCGCTTCCTCGATCACTTTTTGGTGCCGCCGCTGCATTGAGCAGTCGCGCTCGCCCAAATACACGGCATTCTTGTATTTGTCGGCCATCACCTGGATTTCGATGTGGCGCGGGTTTTGCAAAAACTTCTCTAAATACACCGCCGGGTTGTTGAAGGCCGCGCCGGCCTCGGCTTTGGTGAGTTGCACTGCCGCAATCAGCGCCGCCTCGGTGTGCACCACCCGCATGCCGCGGCCGCCGCCGCCGCCTGCGGCCTTGATGATGACCGGGTAGCCGACGCTGCGGGCGATCCGCTTGATGGCGATGGGGTCGTCTGGCAATTCGCCTTCCGAGCCCGGCACGCAGGGCACGCCTGCTTTGATCATGGCTTGCTTGGCCGAGACCTTGTCGCCCATGATGCGGATGGATTCCGGCGTCGGGCCAATGAACTGAAAGCCGCTGGACTCCACCCGCTCGGCAAAGTCGGCGTTTTCGCTCAAAAAGCCGTAACCGGGATGAATGGCTTCGGCATCGGTGACTTCCGCGGCCGAAATAATGGCCGGCATGTTGAGGTAGCTGAGCGCCGACGGCGCCGGGCCAATGCACACGGCTTCTTCGGCCAACTTGACGTACTTGGCATCGCGGTCGGCCTCGGAATAGACCATCACGGCGCGGATGCCGAGCTCGCGGCAGGCGCGCTGAATCCGCAGGGCGATTTCACCGCGGTTGGCAACCAGTATTTTTTTAAACATCGACCAACTTACTCAATCACAAACAAATGTTGGCCGTATTCCACCGCCTGACCGTTTTCACCCAGAATTTGCGTAATGGTGCCCGTTTTGTCGGCTTCGATCTCGTTCAAAATTTTCATGGCTTCGATGATGGCGATGGTGTCGCCCTGCTTGACTTGTGCGCCGAGTTCGACGAACGCCGCCGCGCCGGGGCTGGGTGAGCGGTAGAAGGTGCCGACCATCGGCGACTTGACATAGTGGCGCGGCGGGCCTTCGGGCACAGCGGCGGCGGGAGCTGCTGCCGACCCAGCTTGTGCCGGGGAGGGCATGTAGGCGGGGGCCATCATCTGGCCGGGCGCTTGCACATACTGGACCTGCTGGGCTTGGGCATTGCCCCCTTTGACGATGCGCACCTTGCCCTCGGCCTCGGTGATTTCCAGCTCCGAGACGTTGGATTCGGACACCAGGTCAATCAGGGTCTTGAGTTTGCGTAAATCCATGGGATATCTCCAGCGGTAATGCACCCTTGCACTTGCGGCAAGGCTGGCTTCATGAAAGAAGCGTGAATTTACTTTAAATTCAACTTAACTTTGCTTAATTCAGGGAAATATCTTTTATTTATTTGCAAACCGACGCCCCAGCCGAAGCTTGACAAACTCACTTTATGTCGCTCCAGCGCGCCAGATCAGCTTCGCTGAGCTTGCCGATTTTACGTTGTGCCACGTTGCCGTCGGCACTGAATGCAACCGAATAAGGCAGACCGCCCGTCAGGTTGCCCAGACTTTTGCTCAGCTCAATGCCTTTGAGGCCAATGATGCCAATGGGAAAGCCGAGCGGTTTTTTGGCCAGAAACTGCCTCACCGCATTGGGCTGGTCTGCCGCCAATCCAATCACTTGCCAGCCTTTACTCCTATTTTCGCGATAGAAGGCATCAATTAATGGCAATTCTTCAATACAAGGCGGGCACCAGGTGGCCCAAAAGTTGACCAGCAAGGGTTTGCCTTGAAAGCGCGTCATGTCCAGCGCCGGACCGCTGGGGGCATCAAATTTGAGTTTCCAGAGTTCGCCATCGGCAGCCCCTTTGGCGGGCGCTTGCGCACGCGCCTGGAGTTGCCACCAGGCCGTGCCGAGTCCAGCGGTACCGGCGGCGACCGCAATGCCGGCCGTGAGCCAGCGGCGGCGGCTTGGCAGCTTGAAATTTCCAGCGAAGTCATCAGGCGTCATGGGCAGCTTTCTCGAGCAGGGCTTGCACTGCCGCCATATTGCCACGCGGCGTGCGGCCTTGGGCATCGGGCTTCAAGGCACCCCGAAAATCATCATGGTCGTAGATATGCAAGTGGATGCCCACTTGGCATTGCAGCTCCGTGCTGGGCTGGTTCAGGCTCAGGCAATCCACTGGTTTGCCCTGAAAGCCGGTCTGGATGCGGGGTTGATAACGCACGCCGTGGTCGATCAGCGCAATTTCAGCGGCTTTGCTGTCGTCGCAAAACAGGTGCAGGTCAATGTCGGTCAACTTGGTGGCGGTGCCGTGCCAGACCGCGCCCGCCAAATGCGGGCGGAACGCCTCGAGGCGCTGCATCCAGCGCACGGCAATTTGGCGCAGCGTGCGCAGTTCTGCGGGTTGGGTATCGCCGCAAAACAGCTCGATGTACTCGCGCACCGCGGCCTCCACTGCCTCGTTGCCTGGCCATTCGGGGCGTGCCAGGCCCAGTTGCTTGGCGGCACGCTGTTTGGCCGCGCCGTAGGGCAGGCCTTCTTCCACGACCAGGCGGGCGGCGTGCGCGGCAATCTCGGTTTTCACATCGTCCATGGCTGCATTGTGCCCTCCGGTACGCGCGGCGCGCCTGCCTAGAATCGCAGCATGCACATTCATTTATTAGGCATTTGCGGCACCTTTATGGGTGGCGTGGCCGCACTGGCGCGCGAGGCCGGCCACAAAGTTACCGGTTGCGATGCCGGGGTGTACCCGCCCATGAGCGACCAATTGCGCGCCCTGGGGATTGAGTTGATCGAGGGTTTTGACGCCGACCAGATGGCTTTGCAGCCCGATATATGGGTGGTGGGCAATGTGGTCTCGCGCGCCCGGCTGCCTGACGGCACGCCCAAATTTCCGCTGATGGAGGCGATCTTGGACAGCGGCCAGCGCTACACCAGCGGCCCGCAATGGCTGGCAGAGAACGTCTTGCACGGCCGCCATGTGCTGGCGGTGGCCGGCACCCATGGCAAAACCACCACCACGGCCATGCTGGTTTGGGTGCTGGAACAGGCCGGGCTGGCGCCGGGATTTTTGGTCGGCGGCGTGCCGCTGAATTTTGGGGTGTCGGCAAGACTGGGAAAGCAGGCTCCATTTGTGATTGAAGCCGACGAATACGACACCGCGTTCTTTGACAAGCGCAGCAAATTCGTCCACTACCGCCCGCGCACGGCCGTCCTGAACAACCTGGAGTTTGACCACGCCGATATTTTTGACGACTTGCCCGCCATCGAGCGGCAGTTCCACCACTTGGTGCGCACCGTCCCGCCGAGTGGCCGGGTAGTGGTCAACGGGCTGGAAGAAAGCCTCACGCGCGTGCTGCACGCCGGCTGCTGGAGCGGGGTGACGAGCTTTGGCAGCGCCATTTGCGACTTCACTGCCGAGGGCGAGCCAGATCATTTTGCGGTGCTGCGGCGCGGTGAGCGCGTGGGCCAGGTGCACTGGGCGCTGGGCGGCGTGCACAACCAGTTCAACGCGCTGGCAGCGATTGCTGCAGCAGAGCATGTGGGCGTACCGCCAGCACAAGCGGCCCAGGCGCTGGCCAGCTTTGAAAACGTCAAGCGCCGCATGGAAGTGCGCGGTGAGGTGCAGTGGCGGGGCAATGGCACCAGCGGCAGCGTCACCGTCTACGACGACTTTGCGCACCATCCCACCGCCATGCGCACGACCATCGACGGCTTAAGGCGGCAGCTGAAACCCGGCCAACGCATCCTCGCCATCTTCGAGCCGCGCAGCAACACCATGAAACTCGGCAACATGAAAGCCCAACTGCCGTGGAGCCTGGCGCAGGCCGACCTGGCGTTTTGCCACGCAGGCGGCCTGGGTTGGGACGCACGCGACGCGCTGGCCCCGCTGGGTGCGCGGGCGCAAGTCGCTGATTCGATAGGCGAGTTGGTGCAGCAGGTCTTGCAAGCCGTGCAACCCGGCGACCAGCTACTGTGCATGAGCAACGGCGGCTTTGGCGGTGTGCACCTCAAGCTGTTGCAAGCACTACAAAAATAATAGCTTTATGGGCAGTAAATACCTTGGCTATCGGCCTGAAACATCTAAAAATCGGCTAAAAATCGCTTTTGAGCCCTTTTGAGCCGGCCTAAAGATTGGCAGCGCCAACAAGCCGGAAACCGCGCCTTCACAAGCCGCCATTCACAACGCTTTGGGCGCAAGCCCAGGCGAGCAGTGGCCTATACCGCCCTGGCGCTGCGGCGGGCCTCCACCGCATCCGACAGCGTTTGCAGGACTTGCAGCGAATCGTCCCAGCCCAGGCAGGCGTCGGTGATGCTCTGGCCGTAGGTCAGGGCGTGCTGGTCGTCTTTGCCGGGGGTGAATTTTTGAGCGCCAGCATGCAGGTGGCTCTCGACCATCACACCAAAAATCTGGCGCGAACCGCCGCTGATTTGGCCGGCAATGTCGCCGGCCACATCGATTTGTTTCTGGTGCTGCTTGCTGCTGTTGGCGTGGCTCAGATCGACCATCAGCGTCGCGGGCATCTTGGCGGCCTGCAGGTCATTGCACGCGGCGGCCACACTGGCGGCGTCGTAATTGGGTGCTTTGCCGCCGCGCAAAATCACGTGGCAATCGGGGTTGCCGGCGGTTTGCACAATCGCCACCTGGCCGTTCTTGTGGACCGACAAAAAGTGGTGGCCGCGCGCCGCCGCCTGGATAGCGTCGGTGGCGATGCGGATATTGCCGTCGGTGCCATTCTTGAAGCCAATCGGTGCCGACAGGCCCGAGGCCAGCTCGCGGTGGACCTGGCTTTCGGTGGTGCGCGCGCCAATCGCGCCCCAGCTGATGAGGTCGCCAATGTACTGCGGCGAGATCACGTCCAGAAACTCGCTGCCGGCCGGCAAGCCCAGGCGGTTGATGTCGATCAAGAGCTGGCGCGCCATGCGCAGGCCCTCGTCAATGCGGAAACTCTCGTCCAGGTACGGGTCGTTGATCAGGCCTTTCCAGCCGACGGTGGTGCGCGGCTTTTCAAAATACACCCGCATCACGATCTCCAGCGTCCCCGCATAGCGGTCGCGCTGGGCTTTGAGTTTGCGGGCGTAGTCGAGCGCGGCAGCAGGGTCATGGATCGAGCAGGGGCCGATGATGACGAGCAGCCGGTCGTCCTGCCCGTGCAGGATGTGCTGGATGTGGGCGCGGGTGCTGGCAATGAGCGACTCGACGGGCGTGCCGCGAATCGGGAAAAAGCGGATCAAATGTTCGGGTGGGGGCAACACGGTGATGTCCTTGATGCGTTCGTCGTCGGTCTGGCTGGTGCGGTCGGCGGGCTGCGACGAGGCGGGATACCAAGGCGGGGTGGTGGTGCGGGTCGGCGTGTTCATGGCGGTGGCTCCGGGTCAAGGCAAGGGTAGAAAACAAAACAGGCATAAAAAAACCGCCGGGCGGATGCTGCGGCGGTTGTTTCGAGGGGGGCTTAGCTATGCAAAAGCCGCTCGTCCGCCGCGGACAGCGAAGTCAAAATAAAAGTAAAAAACGGCGGTGTGCATGCGCTTGAATGTAGCACAGGCCTTGCGCTGCCTGCTGCGGCCAGTGGCCTGGGCTAGCTGCCCAGGCGTTCCCACCAATGGCGGGCGAGTTCCAGCCGGGAGTCGTCCAGATCGCCGAGCGCCGAGCCAGGGTCCGCGCCCTCCTCCTGCCTTTGCGTGAGTTCCTGGTACATGTCGATCATGAGCATGCCCTCACCAATGGTGCGCCAGGCCATGGCCTCAAAGTCGCTGATGCCGGGCCAGGTGGCGCGCGCTGCGGCAGGGTCTTGCGCGCTGCGGTCGGCCATCAGCATCAGCCACTGGCCGATCAGCACACGAAAATTGTTCAGCGCGTTCAGGTAACTGGGGTACTCATAGAGGCCGCGCCAACCCGGGCTGAGGGCCACCACAAACGCCTTGTGCTGGCGCACCACGGTCAGGAAATCCATCAGCAGCGCGGCCCAGTTGTGGCGGTTCACGCCGCCTTTGATCTGTGCCGTCATGGCTTCGACATGCGAGGCCAAAAGGCCGATGCTCTCGCCCATTTGCAGCGACTCTTCATCGGCCACGGCCGAGCGCAGAAACTCGCTGAGCTGCGAGAAGCTGTTGATGCTGTGCAGGTCGGAGCGCAGGTCAGACATGGGCATCAACCGTGCTGGTGCGCCTGGTCAGGCGGTGCCGCCCACCGTCAAGCCGTCGATGCGCAGGGTCGGCTGGCCCACGCCCACCGGCACGCTCTGGCCTTCTTTGCCGCAGGTGCCGACGCCAGAGTCGAGTGCCATGTCGTTGCCGATCATGCTCACCCGGGTGAGCGCGTCGGGGCCATTGCCGACCAGCGTGGCCCCCTTGACAGGGTATTGAATCTTGCCGTTTTCGACCCAGAAGGCTTCACTTGCAGAGAAGACAAATTTGCCCGAGGTGATGTCCACCTGGCCACCGCCAAAGTTGCTCGCGTACAGGCCTTTTTTGATGCTGGCAATGATCTCTTGCGGCGGCGTGCTGCCGCCCAGCATGTAGGTATTGGTCATGCGCGGCATCGGAATGTGGGCGTAGCTTTCGCGGCGGCCGTTGCCGGTGGCTTTGACGCCCATCAAACGCGCGTTCATCGAGTCCTGGATATAGCTGCGCAGGATGCCGTCTTCAATCAGCACATTGCGCTGGCTGGCGTTGCCCTCGTCGTCGACGTTGAGCGAGCCGCGCCGGTCCTTGAGGGTGCCGTCGTCGAGCACGGTGACGCCTTTGGCCGCGACGCGCTGGCCAATGCGACCGGCAAACGCGCTCGAACCCTTGCGGTTGAAGTCGCCCTCCAGCCCATGGCCAATCGCCTCGTGCAACAAGATGCCGGGCCAGCCAGGGCCGAGCACGACCGTCATCTCACCCGCGGGTGCGGGGCGGGCTTCCAGATTGGTGAGCGCCGCCTTGACCGCGTCATCCACATACTCCTGCAGCCGCGCAGAATCAAAATACGCCAGCGCAAAACGGCCACCGCCGCCGCTCGAACCCATCTCGCGGCGGACACTGCCGCCGATGGTTTGCTCGGCAATCACGGTGACCGACAGGCGCACCAGCGGCCGCACGTCGGCGGCCAGCGTGCCGTCGGCGCGCGCCACCAGCACCACGTCGTATTCACTCGCCAGGCCGGCCATGACTTGCACGATGCGCGGGTCTTTGGCGCGGGCACGTTGCTCGACTTCGCCGAGCAGCGCCACTTTTTGGGCCGAGTCGAGGCTGGCAATCGGGTCATTCTGGCCATAGAGCACCCGGCTTTTGGCGATGTTGCGCGGTTTGACTTTGGCACGGCGGTTTTGCCCGGCGGCGGAAATCGAGCGCACGTTGTGCGCGGCGTCAAGCAGGCTGGCCCAGGAAATATCGTCCGAGTAGGCAAACGCGGTTTTCTCGCCGCTGACCGCGCGAACGCCAACGCCCTGGTCAATGCTGAAGCTGCCGGTTTTGACAATGCCTTCTTCCAGGCTCCAGCCTTCGCTGCGGGTGTACTGGAAGTACAGGTCGGCGTCATCGACCTGGTGCGCCGTGATCTCGGCCAGCGCACGCGTCAGGTGCGACTCGTCCAGGCCAAACGGGGTCAGCAAAAGCTGCTGGGCAATGGCCAAGCGCTCGATAGTGGGTTCACGTGAAATCATGGGGCGATTGTAGGGTTGGCATCGGTGGGCTGAGGCGGCCCCTATCATGCCGCGATGCCTACCGCCCCGCGCAACACAAGGAATAGCCCGGCCAGCCAGTGGCTGCAAGCACGCGGTTGGCAGGCGTTTGATTTTCAGCGCGAGGTCTGGGCGGCCATCGCGGCGGGCCAAAGCGGTTTGCTGCACGCCAGCACCGGCTCAGGCAAAACCCTGGCGGTGGCGCTGGGCTTTGTGCAGCACGGGTTGGCAACTTTGCCGCCAACACGTGCTGCACCCGAAATCAGCCTGCTGTGGGTCACGCCCATGCGCGCACTCGCCGCCGACACCCTGCGCGCCTTGCAAGCGCCGCTGTCCGACCTGGCCCCGCACTGGACGCTGGGCCTGCGCTCGTCCGACACACCCAGCGCCGAACGCGCCCGGCAAGACCGGCGCTTGCCCACGGTGCTCGTGACCACGCCCGAATCTCTGACGGTCATGCTCTCGCGCACCGATGCGCCGCAACGCCTGGCCACAGTGACCGGCGTGGTGGTGGACGAATGGCACGAGCTGCTGGGCAACAAGCGCGGCGTGCAGTTGCAGCTGGCGCTGGCGCGGCTGCGCCACTTCTGCCCCGGCTTGTTGACCTGGGGCTTGTCGGCCACGCTGGGCAATGTCGATGAGGCCATGCACACCTTGCTAGGCCACGCCCTGGGCACGCGGGTGCAAGGCCGGGTGGACAAAACACTCATCATCGACACGCTGATCCCCAGCAACCCCGGCACCTACGCCTGGGCTGGCCACCTGGGGGCGCGCATGGTGGACCCGGTGGTGGCAGAAATCGCTGCGTCGGGCCCGACGCTGGTGTTCACCAACACCCGTTCGCAGGCAGAAATCTGGTACCAGTTGTTGCTCGAGGCCAAACCCGAGTGGGCGGGCGAGATTGCGCTGCACCACGCCAGCCTTCATAAGGATGTGCGCGAATGGGTCGAGCTGGCGCTCAAAAACGGCAAGTTGCGCGCGGTAGTGGCCACCTCGTCACTCGACCTGGGCGTGGATTTTTTACCCGTCGAGCGGGTCTTGCAAATCGGCTCGGCCAAGGGCGTGGCGCGGCTGTTGCAACGCGCCGGCCGCAGCGGCCATGCGCCGGGGCGGCCCTCGCGTATCACACTGGTGCCGACGCACACGCTGGAGATGGCCGAGGCCGCCGCCGCCCGCCGGGCTGCGCTAGCCGGGCACATTGAAAAGCGCAACTCACCCGAGCAGCCGCTGGACGTGCTGGTGCAGCACATCGTGACGGTCGCTTTAGGGGGCGGATTCAGGGCCGATACGCTCTATGCCGAAATCTGCAGCGCCTACGCCTACCGCCACCTCAGCCGCGCCGACTTCAACTGGGCGCTGGCTTTTTGCACCGGCGGTGGCGACAGCCTGGCGGCCTACCCCGACTACCACCGCATTGCGCCCGATAACGACGGCCTTTTTCGCGTGCCCGACGCAAGGCTGGCGCGGCGTCACCGCATGGGCATTGGCACCATCGTCAGTGACGGCTCGGTGCGTGTCCAGTATCTGGGCGGTGCCCACATCGGCACGGTAGAAGAAGGTTTTGTCGCGCGCCTGCGCAAGGGCGACTGCTTTGTGTTTGCCGGACGGCTGCTCGAATTCATCCGCGTGCAGGACATGACGGCGTACGTGCGCAAGGCACTGAAGAAAAAAGGCAGCGTGCCGAGCTGGCAAGGCGGCAAGATGCCGCTGTCCACCGAGATGGGCGAGGCGGTGCTGGCGCTGCTGCAAGAAGCTGCGCTGCACGGTGTTGACAAAGACTTCAGCGAGCCCGAACTGCGCGCCTTGCAACCCCTGCTGCAAACCCAGGCGCGGCGCTCCTATTTGCCCACACCGCAGACACTGCTGGTCGAGCAATACCCTTCGCGTGAAGGCCAGCACCTGTACCTCTACCCGTTTGCCGGGCGCCATGTGCACCTGGGGCTGGCGAGTTTGCTGGCCTGGCGCTTGTCTAAACACCAGCCCAACACCTTCAGCCTGGCCATCAACGACTACGGCCTGGAGCTGCAAAGCACGCTGGCGTTCGACGTGCTGCCGGTGCTGGACAAAAGTGTATTCAGCAGCGCGAACTTGCTGCAAGACGTGCTGGCGTCGCTCAATTCATCCGAACTGGCGCAGCGGCGCTTTCGGGAAATTGCGCGCATCTCGGGGCTGGTCTTTACCGGTTTTGCCGGGGCGCAAAAAAGCGCGCGCCAGTTGCAGGCGTCGAGCAGCCTGTTTTTTGAGGTTTTCAAAAAGTACGACAGCGGCAACTTGCTGCTCGGCCAGGCCGAGCGCGAGGTACTCAGCCAAGAGCTCGACATAGACCGGCTGCGCAGCGTGCTGGAGGGCTTGGCCACGCGGCGCATCCAGCAGGCGGTTTTGCAGCACCCCAGCCCGCTTTCCTTGCCGCTGCTGGTCGAGCGGCTGCGCGAGAAGCTCAGCACCGAGAAACTGGCCGACCGGCTGGCGCGGCTGCTGGCCGATCTGGAGCAGGCTTGAAAAGCCGTTTTTGCCGTCAACACCACTGATTTTAAATAAAATCAGCCTCTAGCCAAGGTAAATCCTGCCTTTATAGCTATTTAATTAATAGCATTTTGGGTGGCGCTGCAAACCCGGCATGCGGGGTTGCGGGGTGTCCGTAAATCGCTCCAGGCCATGTCCAGCGCGTTCAGCATCAGCAGCCGCCCGGTCAGCGCCGAACGGCCATGCGCCAGCAGTTTCAGCACTTCCGCCGCCTGCATGCTGCCGATGATGCCGACCAGCGGTGCCAGCACACCCATCACGCTGCAACGGGTTTCTTCCACCGGTGCATCGGGCGCGAACACGCAGGCGTAGCAGGGCGAGGCGGAGACGCGCGGGTCGTACACCGCCAGCTGCCCGTCAAAGCGCAGCGCCGCGCCGCTGACCAGCGGTTTTTGCAGCGCCACACAGGCGGCGTTGATGGCCTGGCGGGTGGCAAAGTTGTCGCAGCAGTCGACCACCACGTCGGCCTGCGCGATCAGGGTGCGCAGCAGCGCGGCATCGGCGCGGCGGGCGATGGCTGTGACTTGCGTTTCAGGGTTGAGTGCGGCGACCGCCTGCGCGGCAGAATGAACCTTGGGCTGGCCGATGCGGGCCTGGCTGTGGGCAATCTGGCGCTGCAGGTTGGTCAGGTCGACCGCGTCATCGTCAACCAGCGTGAGCTGGCCGATGCCTGCCGCGCCCAAATACAGCGCCACCGGCGAACCCAAGCCGCCAGCGCCAACGACCAGCACATGGGCGCTCAAGAATTTTTGCTGGGCTTCGGGCCCGAATTCACCCAGCAGGATGTGGCGTGAATAGCGCAGCAACTGCGCGTCGGTGAGGTCCGCCGCCGCAGGGGGCAACGCGGCGGCGGGCGGGCTCAATTCTCTTTTTTCTCGTCTTTGCGCTCGGTCTGGGTTTTGCTGATCAGCACGGGCTGGCCTTTGAGCTGCTTGATGGCCTGCGCCAGCTGGAAGTCCGACTCGGCACCGAACTCGGGCACCTTGCGCTCGGACAGCGGTTTTTTCGACTCGGCTTCGAGCTTCACGCGAGCTTCGTCACGCGCTTTTTCGCGGCTGTCGTCTTTTTTCTCGGCAGCGGTTGCAGCGTCCTGGCCGCTGCCCAGATGCTTTTCCAGATCGGCCTCGCGGGTGCGCAGAATCGCAAACAAATTGCCCTCGGCGGTTTCGTCGAGCATCACGTCGGGCACGATGCCCTTGGCCTGGATGCTCTTGCCGCTCGGGGTGAAGTAACGCGCCGTGGTAAGTTTGAGACCCGCGTCAGGCCCCAGCGGGCGCACGGTTTGCACCGAACCCTTGCCGAAAGTCTGGCTGCCCATCAGCACAGCACGTTTGTGGTCTTGCAGCGCACCGGCGACGATTTCGCTGGCCGAGGCCGAGCCTTCATTAACCAGCACCACCAGCGGCACGTTTTTTAAGGCGGCGGGCAGGCGGCGCAGCGGGTCGATGCTGCTGCGCCGCTGGTTGTAGAACTCGGGCGAGGCTTTGTAAGTGAATTTGCTCTCGGCAAGCTGACCGTTGGTGGACACCACGGTCACGTTCTCGGGCAGGAAGGCAGCGGAAATCGCCACCGCCGCATCGAGCAGACCGCCAGGGTCGTTGCGCAAGTCCAGCACCAGGCCCTTCATGTTGGGCTCAGCCTTGTAGAGCTCGTCAATCTTGCGGACAAAGTCGTCCACCGTGCGGTCCTGAAACTGGCTGACACGGATCCAGCCGTATCCGGGCTCGATCACTTTGCCCTTGACGCTGACGGTCTTGATTTCTTCGCGCGTGATGGTCACCGGGAAGCTGCGGTTTTCGTCCTTGCGGAAGATCATCAGCACCACGCGGGTGCCGGGCTCGCCGCGCATGCGCTTGACGGCTTCCGACAGTGTCAGGCCCTTGACCAGGCTGTCGTCAATCTTTGTGATCAAGTCATTGGGTTTGAGGCCGGCGCGAAAGGCCGGTGAGCCTTCAATCGGCGAGACGACTTTGACCAGGCCGTCTTCCTGCGAAATCTCGATGCCGACGCCGACAAAGCGGCCCGTCGTGCCCTCGCGAAATTCCTTGAAGGATTTCTTGTCGAAATACTGCGAATGCGGGTCCAGGCTGGCGACCATGCCCGAGATCGCGTCAGTGATGAGTTTTTTCTCGTCCACCGCCTCGACATAGTCGGTCTTGACCATGCCAAACACGGCCGCGAGTTGCTGCAGCTCTTCCAGCGGCAGCGGCGCCAGCGAGCCGCGCGCTACCGTTTGCAGCGACACGGTGGTCAGCGCGCCGGCAACCACGCCAATCGAAACCCAGCCGGCAATCTTCAATTTACTAGTCATAGTGTCCCCTTACCGCCGCAATATACACCTGCTCAAACCTGGGGCAAAACCGGCAAAAATGCACTTGCATAGCGCTACGGTATCTGGCTTGTAAAGACGCGCCAGAGCAGCATTACGCGGCAGCATCGCCCTCCAGGTAATAGTGGCGCAGCGGCTTTAGCTGCGCGTCGAGTTCATACACCAGCGGCACCCCATTGGGAATGTTGACGCCCACAATATCTGAGTCGGAGATGTCGTCAAGGTATTTCACCAGCGCCCGGATCGAGTTGCCGTGCGCGGCCACCACCACCCGTTTGCCCGCCATGATGGCCGGCGCCAGCGCTTCATTCCACAGCGGCATGACGCGCTCCACCGTGTCTTTGAGGCATTCGGTCAGCGGAATCTGGGATGGCTGGAGCTTGGCGTAGCGGATGTCACCACGCTCGCTGCGCGGGTCGCCTTCGGCCAGCGAGGGCGGCGGCACGTCGTAGCTGCGCCGCCAGGCCATGACTTGCGCTTCGCCGTACTTCTCGGCCGTCTCGGCCTTGTTCAGGCCTTGCAACGCGCCATAGTGGCGCTCGTTGAGCCGCCAGGCGTGCACCATCGGCAACCAGGTACGGTCCATCTCGTCCAGCGTGTGCCACAGCGTGCGGATGGCGCGCACCAGCACGCTGGTGTAGGTCACGTCAAAGTCAAAGCCGTGCGCCTTGAGCAGCCGGCCGGCGTTCTTGGCTTGCTCCACCCCGGTGGGCGTCAAGTCCACATCGACCCAGCCAGTGAAGCGGTTTTCCAGGTTCCAGAGCGATTCGCCGTGGCGCAAAAGCACGAGTTTGTACATGGGGTCTTTCTTGCGGTAGCCCTTGGGCTGGGGGAGAAAAGCCAATGATTCTAAAATGCGCAGTTGTTTGCCACGTCTGCACGCCCACCCAGCCCCCAAGAGAGCCCACCTTGAATTTTTTTATTGACAACTGGATGCTGCTGACCACAGCCATCACTTCGGGCGGGCTGTTGCTCTACCCTCTGGTCAAAAGCGCCACGGCCAAGGGCCTGACCACCAATGCCGCGGTGATGCTGATCAACCGCGAAAAAGGCCAGCTGATTGACGTGAGCGAGCCCGAAGAGTTTGCCCTGGCGCATGCCGTGGGTGCGAAAAACATTCCGCTGGGCCAACTCGACGCCAAGCTGGCCGGGCAGCAAAAAAACAAGGCTTTGCCGCTGATCTTCATCTGCCCCACCGGCGCCAGGGCGCAGCGCGGCAGTGGCATGGCGACCGCCTTAGGCTACACCCAGGCCCTGGTACTCGAGGGCGGCCTCAAATCCTGGCGCGCCGACAACCTGCCGGTAGAAAGCAGCGCGCCGCCTGCGGCCGCCAAGTCTGCCGACAAACCGACAGCCAAGCCGCCAGGCAAACGCCCGGAGCCCACCGAAGAAAAAATCGCCGACAAAGTGGCTTGACGCCTCGCTGTCAATCGACCCAGGCGCGGTACCCGGCCTTTAATTTAATTTAGTTAGAGAAAGTGTTCCCTTCGTATGCAAGCCGTCAAGATGTACAGCACCGCTTCCTGCCCTTTTTGTATTCGCGCCAAGCAGTTGCTGGCCAGCCGGGGAGTGGCGCAGATCGAAGAAATCCGGGTGGACCTGCAGCCCGCCTTGCGCGCCGAAATGACGCAGCTCACCGGCCGCCGCACGGTGCCGCAAATATTCATTGGCAACACCCATGTCGGCGGTTGCGACGACCTGGTAGCGCTCGACCAGCGCGGCGGTTTGATGCCTTTGCTGGCCTTGGCCGCCTGACATAATCCGCCGCTGCACCCCGGCCTGCTGCGGCAACCCGCGCAGCAGGCTTTGTTTTACTCCAAACTTGCCCACGAAAGACTCCCATGGCCGAAGACTCCCTCTCCCCCGCAAATGGCGCACCGAACGGCGCATCCAACGGCGTCTCCAATGGCATTGCCGACGCGGGTGCCTCGCCCATATTTCAGATTCAGCGCCTGTACCTCAAAGAAGCGTCGCTGGAGCAACCCAACTCGCCCGCCATCTTGCTGGAGCAAGCGCAGCCCGGCGTGGACATCCAATTGGCGGTGGCCAGCGAGCAAGTGGCCGACGGCGTGTTTGAAGTCAGCGTCACCGCCACCGTGACCACCACGGTAAATGACAAAACCGTGTTTCTGGTCGAAGCCAAGCAAGCCGGCATTTTTGAAATCCGCCATGTACCGCAAGAGCAGATGGGGCCGATTCTGGGCATTGCCTGCCCGCAAATCGTCTACCCGTACTTGCGCGCCAACGTGGCCGACATCGTGACCCGTGCCAGTTTTCCGCCAGTGCACCTGGTGGAAATCAATTTCCAGGCGATGTATGAAAAGCAGCTCGCTGACACCCAGTCCGGCGCAGTGCAGCAGGCCTGACCCCAGCCCCCGCAGCCGCTTGCCCCATGCGGGCCGTGGCCACGGCAGGCCAGCGCCATGAAGCTGGCGGTCATCGGCGGCGGCGCTTGGGGTACGGCACTGGCCATCTCGGCCAATGCCCGGCACAGCGTCACTTTGCTGGCGCGCGACGCAGCCCATGTTCGGGCCATGCAAGCGCAATCGGAGAACACACGCTATTTGCCTGGTGTTGCCTTGCCGCCCGCGCTCCGACTGCTTTGCACCGACGCCCTGGGCGGCCAGGATTTGCAATGGGCCGGCACGCAGGACCTGGTCGTGCTGGCCACGCCGATTGCCGGTCTGCGCGAATGGCTTGCGCGGCTTTGCGGCAGCCCGGTGCCGGTGGTGTGGCTCTGCAAAGGCTTTGAAACCCCCAACTCAAAGCCTTTTGGCCTTCTGGCCCATGAAATTCAATCCCTGATTGCTCCTGATATCATAGCGGGTGTGCTCAGCGGCCCGAGCTTTGCGAGCGAAGTCGCGCGCGGTCAGCCGACGGCGCTGGTGGTGGCCAGCGCGCATGCCTTGGTCCGGCAACGCGTCGTTGAGGCTTTTCATGGCGGGCCGATGCGTATTTACGCCAATGACGATGTGGTCGGCGTCGAAGTCGGCGGTGCGGTGAAAAACGTACTGGCGATTGCCACCGGCCTGTGCGACGGCCTGGGCCTGGGGCTGAACGCCCGCGCCGCGCTGATCACCCGCGGTCTGGCCGAAATGGCGCGTCTGGGCGCGGCGCTAGGGGCCCGGGCCGATACCTTCATGGGCTTGTCGGGCCTGGGCGATTTGGTGCTCACAGCCACTGGCGATTTGAGCCGCAACCGCCGCGTTGGCCTGCTGCTGGCGCAGGGCCTGCGCCTGCCGGACATCCTGTCGCAGCTGGGCCATGTCGCCGAGGGCGTGCACTGCGCCCGCACCGTGGTGCAGCGCGCCGGCTTGCTCAGCGTCGAGATGCCGATTGCCAGCGCCGTGGTGGCGCTGCTGGACGGCGACATTGCGCCGCCACAGGCCATGCAGCGGCTGATGCAACGCGGCGCGACGCAGGAGTATTGAAGGGCTTGACGCCTTCGCTCTGCGGAATCGCGGTGGTTTAGGGCCGGGCTGCGGGCTTGGCCGCCTCAGGCCATCCCCTCCACCAAAAACCGCACCCGCCGCTGCCCCTGCCATTCATCCGCCTCCAGCCGGAACGCCAGCGTCACGGTGGCGGGCAGGGTTTCGGTGCGGCCAAACCAGATGCCGTCAACCGGCTGGCCCTGGTGCTTGAGCTTCAGCGCCAGATGCCGCTCGCCGACCAGGCGCTGCGACAGCACCTGCACTTCTTCGGAAAACAGCGGCGGCGCAAAGCCCTGGCCCCAGACGCCCTGGTGCAGCATGTCCACCATGTCGGCGCGGCGGTATTCGGGGTTGAGCGGGCCGTCGCTGGCGAGTTGGCGTGTCAAGGCGTGCGCGTCGAGCCATTCGCTGGCGACTTGCTGCAGCGCCTGGTCAAATTCATCAAGCCGCTCTTCTTCCACCGTGCAGCCTGCCGCCATCGCGTGGCCGCCAAAACGCAGCAGCACGCCGGGGTGGCGTTTGGCGACCAGGTCGAGCGCGTCACGCAGGTGAAAACCGGGGATCGAGCGGCCTGAGCCTTTGAGCAGATGATCCTGCCCTTCGGCACCGCTGGTGGCAAATACAAAGGTCGGCCGGTGCAGTTTGTCCTTGATGCGCGAGGCGGTGATGCCGACCACACCTTCATGAAAGTCCGGGTCGAACAGCACCACGGCGGGCGGCGGCTCTTCGTCGTCGCCCGTCAAAGCATCTGCGGCCGATTCGGCTTGCTCGCGCATGTCTTGCGCAATGTCGCGCCGCTGGCGGTTGATCGTGTCCAGCGCCGCCGCCAGCTCGGCGGCGCGCGCCGGGTCGTCGGTCAGCAGGCATTCGATGCCCAACGTCATGTCGGCCAGGCGACCGGCGGCGTTGATGCGCGGGCCCAGGGCAAAACCAAAATCTGCCGTGCTGGCCTGCGCGACCTGGCGGCCTGCTGCGGCAAATAGCGCCGCCATGCCGGGCGGGCAGGTGCCCGTACGCAAACGCCTCAGGCCCTGCGCCACCAGGCGGCGGTTGTTGGCGTCCAGCGCCACCACATCGGCCACCGTGCCCAGGGCGACCAATGGCAATAAATTGTCCAGCTTTGGCTGAAGTTGGTTGCTGAAATTGCCGCGCTGGCGCAACTCGGCCCGCAGCGCCAGCAGCACATAAAACATCACGCCAACCCCGGCGATGCTTTTGCTGGCAAAGCCGCAGCCGGGCTGGTTCGGGTTGACCAGCGTGCAGTCCTGCGGCAATTGCACCTGGCCGTTGGCCAGCAGCGGCAGGTGGTGGTCGGTCACCAGAACCTGCAAGCCCAGCGCGCGCGCGGCAGCCACACCGCCCAAGCTGGCAATGCCGTTGTCCACGGTGATCAGCACGTCGGCGCCGGTAGCCGCCACGCGCTGTGCAATGCCCGGCGTCAGGCCGTAGCCATCGTGCACGCGGTCGGGCACCAGGAAGCTGACGTGCTGCGCGCCGAGCAAGCGCAGGCCGCGCACGGCCACCGCGCAGGCGGTGGCACCGTCGCAGTCGTAGTCGGCCACGACGCAGAGCTTCTTGTTTTGGGCGATGGCGTCGGCCAGCAAGGTCGCTGCAGCGGCGGTACCGAGCATGTCGGCTGGCGGCAGCAACTGCGCGAGCGCGTCGTCCAGTTCAGCGGCATTACGGATACCGCGGGCGGCATACAGGCGCGCCAGCAGCGGGTGAATGCCGGCTTGCTCCAGCGCCCAAGCCGTGCGCGGCGGCACATCGCGTACTCTTATTTTCATAGCTATACAGGCAGGTTTTGTATTGGCAAGCGGTAAAAAAGGCTTGAAAAATAGGCTTTGAGGCGGTTTTGGGCAGGTTCAAAGCCTTGCGAAGACAACTCGCCGCACAGCGTCAGGCTGTTCGCGCTGGCTGCGCTATCCGCGCTTTGGCGCAGCGCAGCCAGCAGTGCCGCACCGTGGCTGCGGTCGATCTCCTGCCAGGCTTGGCCCCAGGCGGACCAATCGCCCTGCAGTGCCGGCGTGCGCAAGGCGCTGGCGACGACGACCTCGGGAGCGGCGGTGGCGACTGCGGCCAGCGGATCCAGCGCCCCAGTCCCGTGCACCCAGAATGAATTCACCGGCGGCAAGTTGCGCTGCGACCTCGCGTCATTCAGCGGGTGGGTATAGAGCAGCATTTGCATTTCGTTTTGCAGGCGGCGCAGCGGTGCGGCTTGCACGCCTTCGGTCATCCAGGCGTTGATGCTGCGGCCGATCACCCGGTCCAGGCTGGCCGTGGCCAAGCCGCCGAACACAGCGCTGCGGGCCAGCCAGGCTGCGCCTGACGCCAGCGTCACCGGCTCTGCCAGCAGCTCAATGCCGTCCTCGGCAAAGTAGGGCTGCAGTGCGGCGTGCAAGGCCAGCAGGTCGTCCGCCGAGAGCGCCAGCGCGGCCGGGTCGGCCAGGGTGATCTGGTCGGTGCCGACCTGCCAGTGGCAGGGCGTGATGAAAGCCCAGGCTTGACTGTCAGCGGGCGCGGCGGCCCGTGCCGGTTCCACCTGGGCGCGGGCATGGTGGGCGGCCCATGCGATCTGCCCGTCGGCAGCCGGCAAGCCCAGCCGCTGGGCCAGCGCCACTTCATGCGGGGCCGACAGGCTGGACGCGCTGCCCGCCGCAGCGCCCGGTGGGCACGGCGCGGCCTGCAGGCGCGCCAGCAGCTGCTTTACATGCGGCAGTGGCAAAGTGGCGAGCAGGGCGCGGCTTTCGGGCGCGCTGCAGGCGGCGTAGGGAATCAGCAAATGCATGGCGGCATTGTCGGCTGCATTGCGGCCGGCGGGCAGCCTGCGGCAAGCTACGGGCTTGCCTGGCTGCCCTGCGCAGCAGGCCCGGGCCAATGCAACAATGCTCCCATGCAATTTCCCTATGAACTCACCCTCGGCTGGCGCTATACCCGGGCGGGCCGCAGCACCCGGCGCAATGGTTTTATCTCGTTCATCTCGGGCGTGTCGATGCTCGGCATTGCCCTGGGCGTGGCGGCGCTCATCATCGTGCTGTCGGTGATGAACGGCTTCCAGAAAGAGGTGCGCGACCGCATGCTGAGCGTGGTCTCGCACATCGAGATTTATGCGGGTGATGGCCAGGCCTTGCCCGATGTGGCCCGCACGCTGGCCGAGGCGCGGCGCACGCCCCTGGTGGTGGGCGCAGCACCTTTCATTGCCACGCAGGCGCTGGTGGCGCGCGGCGAGGACATGAAAGGCACGGTGGTGCGCGGCATTGACCCGGCGCTGGAGGGCCAGGTCACTGACCTTGAAGCGGCGCTGAAAAAAGGCAGCGCCATGCAACTCGATGCGCTCAAGCCGGGCGCTTTTGGCGTGGTACTGGGCGGCGAGCTGGCGCGCAACCTGGGCGTGCGCGTCGGCGACCCGGTCACGCTGGTCGCGCCCAGCGGCCAGGTCACCCCCGCCGGGGTGGTGCCGCGCCTGAAGCAAATGACGGTGGTCGGCACCTTCGACTCGGGCCACTATGAGTACGACTCGGCGCTGGCGCTGATGCACATTGACGACGCGGCGCGCATCTTCCGGCTCGAGGGGCCGTCGGGTGTACGGCTCAAACTCAGCGATTTGCACCAGGCGCGGGCGGTGGCGCAGCAACTGGCCGGCAACCTGACCGGCAATGTCTCGGTGCGCGACTGGACGCGGCAAAACCGTACCTGGTTTGCGGCGGTGCAACTCGAAAAACGCATGATGTTCATCATCCTCACGCTGATCGTCGCGGTGGCGGCGTTCAACCTGGTCAGCACGCTGGTGATGACGGTGCAGGACAAGCGCGCCGACATCGCCATCCTGCGCACGCTGGGGGCCAGCCCGCACAGCATCATGGGCATTTTTGTGGTGCAGGGCGCGCTGGTGGGCGTGATCGGCACGCTCGCGGGGCTGCTGCTGGGCCTGGGCGTTGCGTTCAATATCGACACCCTGGTACCCGCGCTGGAGCAAGCCTTCCATGCCAGCTTTCTGCCCAAGGACATCTACCTGCTCAGCCGCCTGCCCAGCGAGCCGCAGCGCGGCGACATCGTGCCGGTGGC
>JBJXED010000104.1:0-9838 GCA_046155225.1 Burkholderiaceae bacterium | reverse complement strand
TCGCCGCGTGATTGGGAGATCGCCAATGCGCTTGGCCCAGTGCTGGCGGCGCGTGGCCTGCTGCTGGTGGGGCTGGACGTGATCGGCGACAGCCTGACGGAGATCAACGTCACCAGCCCGACGTGTTTTCAGGAAATCACCGACCAGACCGGCTGCGACGTAGCGGCGCTATTTGTGGGCGCGCTGGAGGAGGCACTTCATGCCGTATCCAGCACCTCCGCCTGAGCCTGCAGCGCCCCGCTTAAGGGCAGGTGCCAATCACGTAGTAGTTGGTGCCCGTCTGGCGCAGTGTGGTGGTGATGTAGATGTTCCACAAGCCCATGTTCTGGTTAGAGCCGCGCGCATAGGTGTAGCCGTACAGCGCGGTGGCGCGCCCGGCAATGGTGTGCGTGTAGTTGCTGGCGGTAAAGCAGGTAGCCGCTGGCGGCGGCGTGTACGCCAGCGTGGTGGCATTGGTGGCGGCCGATGCCGTGCCTTCAGCACCGCTGCCGTTCACCGCCCGCACGGTCCAGCTGTAGGCGGTGGCCGGTGTCAGGCCGGTGTTGGTGTAACTGGTGCCCGTGACTTGCAAAGCGTTGACCTTGTTGCCCGCGCGGTACACGTTGTAGCCCGCCGCGCCGCTGACGGCGCCCCAGTTGATTTGCACACTGCTGGTGCCGATATTGGAGGTGCTCACCGGGGTCGGTGCCGCCAGGGTGGTGGTGCCGGGCGGTGGGGGTGGCGGGGGCGTGCCGCCGCCAGCCGAGACCTGGTCCACCATGGCTTTGATCGCGGCCATTTGCGGGCCGGACTTGCGTGCGTAGTTGGCGTTGTCATAACCCCACCAGTCCCAGCAGCTGTTCGTAGCGGCGGTGCTGGTTTGCGGGTACAGCACGACGATGTTGTTGCTGTCGGCCCAGCGGTTGTAGCCGGTGTTGCGCACGTACTGCTGGCTCACGTTGCTGACGTTTTGGCGGCAGCCGTGGAACACCACATGCAGGCGGCAGGTGGCGCTGCCGCCGGCAGCGCAGGCTTGCGGGATATAGGCCCAGCCGGTGGTGGCCATGCCGTGGCCAGTGACGAACTGGCTTTGGTTGAACTCGACAAAATTGCCGGCGGGCAGTACGGCGTTGTTGCGCGGGTTGAGCGCGCCATAGAAATGCGCCAGCATGGTGCCGGCCAGGTCGAAATTGCAGTCGTTGATGAACGGTGAGCCATTGACCGAGCAGCCGCTGCCATAGTCGTCGGTGATCATCGCGTGCTCGGCAGCGAGGTCTTTTTTGTAGACCACATTGGCACCCGGCACAAAGCTCTGGTAGTAGGTTTGCAGCGCGTTCATCACGGCCGGGCGCACCGTGCTGTCGAGCGTGCCAGAGAACAAATACACCTTCGACTCGGCCATGTTGGCGACGGGATCAATGGTGCCGGCAGCGGCATAGTTGTTGGTGGTGGCGACCAGGTTGCTGGTGGGAATGCCCGAGCCCGACAGGCAGCGCCCGGTGGCATTCACGATGGAATTCTCAGCACAATTAAACGGCCCGCCCGCGACCACACCCACGCCCTTTTTGAAGGTGCCCGAGTACGCCACATGCAGTTGCACCGCCATATAGCCGCCTGATGACAGGCCCGACACCGTGGTCTGGGTTTTGTCGATTTTGAGTTGCGGCAAATTGACAGCGGCACTGGCCAGGCCGGAAGTCAACGCGAGTACGGCGGCGGCACTGCGAAATAGGGTGAAAGTCATTGCGGGTCTCCAAATTGTTGTTGTGTCCAAAGCAATGTGAACAGGTCCGCGCAACTTGATCGAGCGCCGAACCCCAAATGGCTCACATCAAAATTACGCAGCAGATCAGTGTCCGGCACAAACCCGCCATCACGCATCGGTGTATGCCCTGCGACATGGCCGAATGGCCTATAGGTCTTTGGTATTCATTCGCGTATGATTTCTCCTTGTACCCAACAGGCTGTTTGCCTTCAGCCAACTTGCCGCTGTACTGCGATACATGGTCAACCCCCTTCATCCTGCGCCTGCCGCCGCGCCAACGCATACCGAGCTTTGCGGCGCTATCGGGAGCGAACTCGCAGAGCCCCTCACAGCGCTTTACGAGCTGGCCCAGGCGCTGGCCAAAAGACCCATGGCTTCGCCAAGCCAGATCGACGAACTGCTGGCCGCAGTGGAAGGTGCCCGCAAAGTCGCCCGGCAAAGCCAGCAGATCGCACGGCTGGCGACCTTCAAGTCGCGCCAACGTTATGAGCAATTGGGTCTGGACGAAGTGCTGACACAAGCATTGGGTGACTACGCCGCCATGCTGCAGGGCCACTCCATCGGCTTGGTGCAAGACATCAAGGCTGTGGACGTAATGGTCGACCCCGGTCTCTTGACCAGCCTGCTCGAAGCCGCGCTGGGCTGGGCCTTTGACAGCGCGCGGGAGGTCAACACGGTCTACAACCAACTGGGCGTAGCCCGTCCTGACGGCCGCATCAAAGTGGTGCTGGAGAATAAAAATTGGCCCAAGCGCGCGGTGTTGTTTGTCAAAGTCACGGCGTTGGACCCGGCCTATGCGCCGCAAGGCTTGGCGATCGAGGCGCACCGCCTGAGCTGGTACCTCACCGCGCAAGTCGCGCAGGCTATGCAACTGAAAATGGAAAAAATCAGCGACGGTGATGACGATATCTTGATGCTCGAGTTCTCGCGTCCACTGGACCACCCGGAGCGCCCGCGCACGGCAGCCCCTGTGGGGCACGCGCCTGCGAAGCCCCTGCGCCGCCAAGAAGCGTCGACCGGCGATGCCAAGCACCTGCTGCTGATTACCGGCGACGAGCAGCTGAATTTCAAGGTCAAAAAAGTCATCTGGGAGATGGGCTGGAGCCATGAATGCGTCTCCACCACACTGATGGCGATGTCGGCCTGTTATGCCGAGTTGCCCCAGATGGTGCTCATTGACGAGCGCTTGCGCGACCCGCTTTTTGAAGAGTTCCGACAGGAACTGGCCAGCCGCCACCCGCAGTTGCAGTTTCTCGAAATCGCCGTCCACCACGATGCTTTCGAGATGGATGAAGGCCAATTCAGCAGCATGAAGCGCGTGCACAGTGCGCAGTTGCACAGCGGTTTGGTGCCCCTGCTCTCCTGACCCGCCGCGGTATGGACCGCGCGCAGGTTGATGCGGGTATCTACTATTAAAAGTACGACCGTTCGTTTTTAAACTTGCGCGTGCCACGGCTCGCTTCCGCACGGGAGGTCTGGGCTTGGCCCCTAAAAATCGCGCCCCAAAACGCACAACACTTCCCAGGAGACAACGTGGCAAAACCCCGCAAAAATCAAGCCGCCAAGGCGATGGCCGCATTCGCTTTCACAGTGAGCCTGGGTGCAGGCCTGTGCACTGCCGCGCATGCCGACACCTACACCCAGACCAAATACCCTGTCGTGCTCGTGCACGGCCTGTTTGGTTTTGACTCAATTGGTCCGGCGGATTATTTCTACGGCGTACCCGCTGCCTTGACGCGCAGCGGAGCCAAAGTCGTCACGCCCAGCACCTCGGCGGCCAATACCTCCGAAGTACGCGGCGAGCAATTGCGCGCGCAGTTGCGGGCGCTGCGCGCGGCGTATGGGTACCAAAAATTCAACCTGATCGGCCACAGCCACGGCGCCCAAACCGTGCGTTATGTGGCCGGGGTCGAGCCGGGCTTGGTGGCTTCGGTGCTCACGGTCGGCGGCGTCAATGGCGGCAGCAAAGTGGCCGATACGGTGCTGGCCGGCACCTCTGCCACCGGAACCACACCCGCGGTGGCCGCCATCGTGAATGCGTTTGGCTCGGTGATTTCCTACTTGTCGGGTGCGCCCCGTTTGCCGCAAAACTCCGAGGGTGCGCTGCGCTCCTTGACCACTGCCGGTGCAGCCGATTTCAGCCGCCGCTTTCCGCAAGCGGTGCCCAGTGTCCAGTGTGGCCAAGGACAGGCGGTCGTGGGCGGCGTGCGCTACTACTCGGCCAGCGGCACCAGTGTGCTGACCAATGTCTTCGACCCGACCGATGCGCTCTTGGGATTGACCAGCGTGCTGTTCGGCTTTGAGGCCAATGACGGGCTGGTCAGCCGCTGCTCCAGCCATCTGGGCGTGACGCTGCGCGACAACTACGACTGGAACCACCTGGACGAAGTCAACCAAGGCTTTGGCTTTCGCGGCCTCTTCTCGCAAGACCCGGTGGCGTTCTACCGCAGCCATGCCAACCGCCTGAAAAACCTGGGGCTGTAGCGGGACACCCCGGCACCCGGATTGCATTGGCTTTCACATGAACTTGAGGGGTCAACGGCGCACCGCTGTGCTGGTGGCTTTGCTTGCGGCTGGCCTGCTGTTGGCCTGGTTTGGGCCGGGCAGCGGGCTGCGTTTTGGCGATGCGGCACCTGCGGCGCCGGATGCCAGGCCGGGACTGCTGGGTGCCTGGGACGCCAATCCGTTTGCCAGCGGTGTGCCCAGTGCCCGTGCTAACCAGCAAGCTGCAAGCAGCCTGCGCGAACTTGAAGCTGTGCGGCGCGTGGCCGACGCCTTGCAACGCGGTTCACTGCAGGGCACGGTGCTCGACGGAAGCTGGGGCACTTGGTCTGCGGGGCAATTGCAACCCAGTCTCGCGCTGCGGCAACGCTTTGATTACTTGCTGACACTGCATGGCGAAGTCACCCCGGCCGAGTTGCGCTACTGGCTGGCGCAACAGGCCCGGATGGATGTGGGCAGCGAACACGCCAGCCAGGTGCTGGCTTTGTGGGACCAGTACCTGGCCTTGCAGCAAAGCACTGGCCTGGGGAGTGCCAATCTGAATGACCCGGCGGCGGCCCAGCGCGCGGCCGCCGAACGCGCGCAACTGCGGCGCAGTCTGCTCGGGCCGCAATGGGCCGAAGCCTTTTACGCCGAGGAAGAGCAGGCACTGAAGGCCTTGCTGGAGCGCCGGGCGGCGGGATCACAAGCAGGCTCAGAAGGCGTAGAGGCAAGCGCACGCAGTGCCGCGCAAAACAAGCCGCCCGCCGGGTTTATACCTTCGCAAGGGGCATTGCTGGTGCCGCCCAGCGAGGGTTTGACACCCGCCCAAGCCAGCGATCTGCAAGCCCAGCGCGTGGCCCAGTTTGGCCCAGAGGCAGCGCAGCGCTTGCGCGAGGAAGATGCCCTGCGCTTGCAGTGGGAGCAGCGCCTGGCGCAAGCGCGCCAGCAGGTGCAAACTCTTGCGCGGGCCCCCGAGTTGTCTGCGCTGCAGCGCCAGGCCGCGCAAGAAGCTGCGCTGGCCGCGCAGTTCTCGGGCAGCGACTTGTTGCGGGCACGGGCACTGCTTTTGACGCCGCCGTAGCGCAGCAGTGGCGCGGCAGTGGCCGTTGCTAAATTGTCACGCGCCCACAGGGCCAGCGCTGGTATAAACAAATCCCTAATGCATGGAGGAGATTTGATGAAAACACCGCTTTTTACCTGTGTGGCCCTGACGTTGATGGCACTGCCTGTCCTGCCAGTGGCCGCCCAAACGCTCACCGGCGTCACGCTGGAGCCCGCGCAAGTCCAGCTGGGCCAGAGCGTCACCGCCCGCATCGCACTGGAGAACACCGACAACCCCAACTGCGGCCTGCGCGTGCGCTGGGGCGACGGCGTGCGTGACGATGTGAAAGTGGTCAACCCGGCGGCGCTGCCGCTGGTCATGACCCACACCTATGCCAAGCCGGGTGACTATGCCGTGGTGATTGAGCCGGGCAAGGTCACGTCGCATTTCAAATGTGGCGGCCGCAACCAGACCGCCACCGTTCGCGTGCTGGCCCCGGTGGTGGTGACACCTCCGCCCAAGGCGCCTGCGCTGGCAACCGTAGCGCAAGCCACAGGTCCCGTGTGTCCGGCAGGCTGGACGCTCAGCAAGAAGAGCGTGGTTAAAAAGACCGGCGCCTACACCTGCACTGCCAAGCCTGGCACGGCCTTGCCTGCCGAGCGCCAAAACTGCCCGGGTGACCTGAGTTACTTTGAAAATGCCAAAAAAGGCCAGTTGGGCTGCAAAATATAATCAAATTAGGCGCTAGCCTAATCAAATACTGCCGGTAACGCTACATTATAAGGAGCGTTACCGGCGTCTAAAAGCGCTGGTGCCGCGGCGGGCAATTACAAGCGCACCGAGCGCCCGACAAACAAAATCGGCCCCGTGGGTTTGTCGATCGGCGAGCCGGCCTCCGGCTCCAGCGTCAGCTCAAACAATTGTTTCTCGCCCACGCCGGGCAGCTTGCTTAGCGGGATTTCGATGGCCTGGCCGGGCTTGACCAAGCCCAGCGAAGTCGGGCCTGCAGCGCCGTCGAGCTTGGTCCAGAACTGCAAGGCCTTGCCGCTAGGCACGGCCATGGCGGGGCCCACCGGCACGAGGCGCAGCCGGTCGTTGGCAATGACTTCCACCAGCCAACCGCTGGGCTGGTCCGGGCCTTGCAGCATCGTGACGTAGCGCACATTGCCGCTGGCACTGATCTGGGCGGCCGGCGGCGTGGGTGCAGACCCTTTGAAGACCAGCAGGCTGGCCAGCACCGCACAAGCCGCAAGGGCCAGGCTGCCGGTGGTTTGCCACAGGCGCAGGCGGGCAAACAGGGCGTCATTGGCTGCCGACGCTGCCGCCATCGCTGAAAGACGCAATGGCTGGCCCACCGCTGCGGCGGTTTGCGCCATATCAAGGGACTGCCGCAAGCGCGATTCAATGTCGGCCCACGGCGGCGGCGTGATGGAGGTGGGCAAGTCCTGCCCGCCCAGGCCGAGCAGCCTGTCTTGCCAGCGGTAGACCTCGGCCTGGAGTTCAATGTCGTTGGCCAATTGCGCTTCAAAAGCGGCCAGCTCGGCTGCGTCCAGGGTGCCCAGCACGTACTCGCCGCTGGCCACCACACGGTCTTCGGGTGCCTGCCAGTTCATTGCATGCACTCCTTGAGCGCCAGCAGGCTGCGCCGGATCCACGACTTGACGGTGCCCAGCGGCGTGGCCAGCCGCTGGGCGATTTGTTCGTGGGTATAGCCTTCGACAAAGGCATAGACCAGACATTCGCGTTTGTGCGCATCGAGGGTGTCCATGCAGCGGTGCAGGGACTGGGCATCACCCAGGCCGGGCAACATCTCGGCGGTGTCCGGCGCTTGCAGCAAAGCCAGCGCGTCGTCGTCCATCGGCACCAGGCGCTCGGTGCGCCGCACTTCGTCCAGCGCCTTGTGACGCACCACGGTGTACATCCAGCCCCGGCCTGAGCCGAGCGAGCGCTGGTAGGTGCCGGCCCGTTGCCAGATCAACAAAAAAGACTCTTGCAAGACTTCTTGCGCGACTTCGCGGTTGCGCACAATGCGCAGCGCCACGCCGAGCAGCCAGCGCGCTTCGCGCTCGTAGAGGCTGCGCAAGGCAAAGCGCTCGCCCCGGGCGCAGGCTTCGAGTGCGGCCTCATAGTCAAAATTGGGTGGAGCGTGTGTCATGGCGAATGTCGCGGCGGCAGTGTCAAAACAGGATAAGCGTAGCAAAAAAACCAGGCGCTGCCTTGCGCAGCACATAAAAAAGCCGGGCCGCGCAGGCCAGCGCCGCACGACCCGGCTGCATTGGCATCAGTTGCGCAGGATGGCAATGTCGCGCAGCACCGGGCCGGTTGCGCCGCCGATTTGCGACAACGCGGTGTTGCCGCTGGTATTGAAGTACAGAGCGGCTGCGCCCGTGGTCAGGTTGACGGAATACAGCGACAGCGGGCCGGTGGTGCCGCTGCGCAAGGCCGCCAGCACCAGGCCGTTGTCACCGCCAGCGATGTCGAGGCCGGCAAAGGTGGAGAGGTCCAGCCCGGCGACCAAGCCGGTTCCGACATTGGTCAGGGTGCCGTCATTCGGCGGATTTTGAAGAGTCAGGATGTCGGTGTTGCCTTCCAGGTTGTACAGCGTGGTGGTGGTCACGCCGGGGAAGTTGTTGGTGTAGGCGGCGGCGAGTACGGTGGGGGCTGCGCTGGCCCGGTTGATCGGCAGGTCGGCATTGGTGGCACCAGTCAACATGTTGATGCGCAGGTTTTGCCCGGCAGGGGTAATCACGCGCATGCGGTCGGGCACGGGGTTGAAGTCCACGCTGAGGGCCGTGCTGCCGTCGAGCGCGGTAAACGTCGGGGCGGTCACGTCGGCAGGGTCGGCAAAGAGGCTGGCTACGAAGGTGGCCGCGCCGGTGCTGGCGTTCAGCGTGAACAGGCGGCCGGTGCTGGAGAGCGCCCAGAGCAGGCCGTCGGCCGGGCGCACGTCCATGCCCAGGATGTTTTCGCCGGTGTTCAGGCCGGTGATGGCGACGTTGCTGGCCAGGGTGTTGGGGGTGCGCGGGTTGAAGGTGACGATGCGGTTGTCATTGGTCAGGCCCGCCACGGTCAGCGGCTGCATGAGTGCCAGGCCGCGGATTTGCTCGCCGCCGCCAATCGCGGCGACCAGGGTGGCGGCATTCGCCGCAGCGGTCAGGTTGATGCGGTAGAGCGATGTAGTGGAGCCCACCGTGAGCGCGGCGTAGCCGGTGTTGTCGCGCGCGTCAATGTCAAAGCCGTTGACGGCGGTGGCGGTCACGCCAAGCGTCGGCCCGGTGACCAGGGTGCCGTTGTTCGGCGGGTCTTGCAGGTCGACCGTGTTGGTGGTGAGGTTCAGGTTGAACAAGCGGGTGCTGGCCGCGCCAGGGAAAGCGTTGGTGTAGCCCGAGGCCGACACCGACGCAACGGCGGGCGAAATCGGCAGGTCATTGAAGGTCTCGCCGGTGGTGACGTTGATGCGCAGGTTCTGGCCGGTGTTGCTGATGACGCGCAGGCGGTCGGCGGCGGGGTTGAAGTCCACGCCAAAGCTGGTGCCCGACAAGGCGGTGAACGCCACAGCGTTGGCTGCTGCGTTGACCAGGCCCGTGATGCGGGTGGCCACGCCTGTTGACGGCTCGATGGTGTAGATGCCGCCGGCACTGCCCAGGCCGTACAAGGTGTTGGTGGCGGGGCGCACGTCAATGCCCAGCAGGGTTTCGCCGCTGGCCAGGCCTGTGACGTTGATGTCGCCGACCAGCGTGCCCGGCGTGACGCGGTTAAAGGAGATCAAGCGGCCAGTGACCGTCAGTGCGACGGTGTCGCCAACAGCCACGGAGGTGTTGTCATCATTGCCGCCGCACGCGGCCAGGCCCAGGGTCAATGCCAGAACGGCGCAAGACAAAGCGGATTTGCGAAACATAAAAATTCTCCGGGTTAAAAATAGAGGAAGCCAAACACTGAAAACATGCCGGGCACAACTGTCAACGCCACAACAAGCGGCGTCTGTGCGCTACCGGTTATTCAACATTACGGCGCGCAGAACACCGCAGATGCAAAGCCAAGGCCGCGACACAAAAATTAGCCCGCGCCGCCCCCAGCTGAATGCCAGAAAGTGCGCCGGGCTATTCCCGCTTGCGTACAGTCAGCTTGCCAGCCAGTAATTACCCTAGGCCTGCTCAGTTCAATTTGCCCTCTTTTGGAGTTCCCATGACGACAGCTTTGCCCTCCACCGCCACCACCGACTTGTTTGAACCTGTGGCCCTTGGCCCCTATACCCTGGCCAACCGCATCGTCATGGCCCCGCTCACGCGCAGCCGCGCGAGCTCGGCGGGCGTGCCCGGTGCACTGCACGCCGAGTACTACGCCCAGCGCGCCAGCGCCGGGCTGATCATTGCCGAGGCGACCAACATCTCGCCGCAAGGCCGCGGCTACGCTTTCACGCCGGGTATATATAGCGATGCGCAGGTGGCCGGCTGGCAGCTCACCACCGACGCGGTACACGCCAAGGGCGGCCGCATCATCCTGCAGCTGTGGCATGTGGGCCGCTACTCGCACCCGGCGCTGCAAGAAGGCGGCGTGCTGCCGGTGGC
>JBJXED010000103.1:0-11957 GCA_046155225.1 Burkholderiaceae bacterium | reverse complement strand
GAATCGGCGTGCCCGGCCCATAGATGCCTTTGACGCCCGCGGCGTACAAAAAGTCGTAGTCCTGCTTGGGAATGACGCCGCCTACAAACACAATGATGTCGTCAGCGCCCTGCTTGCGCAGCTCGGCGATGATGGCGGGTACCAGGGTTTTGTGGCCTGCCGCCAAGGTGCTGACACCGAGGGCGTGAACGTCGTTTTCAATCGCTTGGCGGGCGCATTCTTCTGGGGTTTGGAATAGCGGGCCCATGTCAACATCAAAGCCCAAGTCGGCGAAGGCGGTAGCCACCACTTTGGCCCCGCGGTCGTGGCCGTCCTGGCCGAGCTTGGCGATCATCACGCGCGGGCGGCGGCCCTGCTGCACGCCAAAGTCGGCGATTTCTTGCTTGAGTGCATTCCAGAACGCCATGGTGTCGCCCTGCTCGGCATCGTAGGCAGCGGCATAGACGCCGGTAACTTTCTGCGTGTCGGCGCGGTGCCTGCCAAAGACCTTTTCCAGCGCGTCGCTGACTTCGCCGACTGTGGCGCGCAGTCGCATGGCCTGGATCGACAAGTCCAGCAAATTGCCCGTGTTGTTTTCCGCTGCCAAAGTAATAGCAGCCAAGGCAGCATTTACATTGGCTACATCACGATTTGACTTGATTTTTTGCAAAAGAGCGATCTGACTATCACGCACCGCCACATTGTCGATATCGCGCGCTTCTATCGCGTCCTCAGTCTTGAGCTTGTATTTGTTGACGCCCACAATCACGTCTTTGCCCGAATCAATACGGGCCTGCTTTTCAGCCGCCGCCGCCTCAATCTTCAGCTTAGCCCAGCCGCTGTCCACGGCCTTGGTCATGCCGCCCAAGGCTTCTACTTCTTCCATGATTTCCCAGGCTTTGTCGGCCATGTCTTGGGTCAGCTTTTCCATCATGTAGCTGCCGGCCCAAGGGTCGATCACGCTGGTGATGTGGGTTTCTTCCTGCAAGATGAGCTGGGTGTTGCGAGCGATGCGCGACGAGGTTTCGGTGGGCAGTGCAATCGCTTCGTCGAACGAGTTGGTGTGCAGGCTCTGCGTGCCGCCAAACACCGCCGCCATGGCTTCTACCGTGGTGCGCACCACGTTGTTGTAGGGGTCTTGCTCGGTCAGGCTCCAGCCTGAGGTTTGGCAGTGCGTGCGCAGCATCAGGCTCTTGGGGTTCTTTGGCGCAAAGCTTTTCATGATGCGCCACCACAGCAAGCGGGCGGCGCGCATCTTGGCAATTTCCAGGTAGAAATTCATGCCAATGGCCCAGAAAAAGCTCAGGCGCCCGGCAAATTCGTCCACATCCAGGCCCTTGGCCAGCGCGGTTTTCACGTATTCGCGGCCATCGGCGAGGGTAAAGGCCAGCTCAAGAGCCTGATTGGCCCCGGCCTCTTGCATGTGGTAGCCAGAAATCGAGATGGAATTGAATTTCGGCATGAACTTGGCCGTGTATTCAATGATGTCGCCAATGATGCGCATGGAAGGCTGGGGCGGGTAGATATAGGTGTTGCGCACCATGAACTCTTTGAGGATGTCGTTTTGGATCGTGCCGCTAAGCTGCGCTTGTGAGACGCCCTGCTCCTCACCTGCCACCACATAGCCCGCCAGCACTGGCAGCACCGCGCCGTTCATCGTCATGCTGACGCTGACCTTGTCCAGCGGAATTTGGTCGAAGAGGACTTTCATATCTTCGACCGAATCAATAGCCACACCCGCTTTGCCCACGTCGCCCGTGACGCGCGGATGGTCAGAGTCGTAGCCGCGGTGCGTGGCCAAGTCAAACGCCACGGACACGCCCTGCCCGCCAGCGGCCAGTGCCTTGCGGTAGAAGGCATTGGATTCTTGTGCGGTGGAAAAGCCCGCGTATTGCCGAATCGTCCAGGGCCGCACCGTGTACATGGTGGCCTGCGGGCCGCGCAGGTAGGGCTCGAAACCGGGCAAGGTGTTGGCGTGCGGCAAATCGGCCGTGTCCTGCGCCGTGTACAGCGGCTTGACGACCAAGCCCTCGGGCGTGTGCCAGTCCAGCGCCGACACATCGCCGCCCGGGGCGGACTTGGCTGCCGCCTTGGCCCAAGCCTCCAAACTGGCGCTGGGGTAAGCCGGGCCAGCGGCGTCCGCAGGTTGTTCGGGTTTGACGGGGGCAGTGGCTGGGCTGGGGGTCATGGTCGGGTTACCGCTTCATAGAGTGAACCATTATGCTACGGCGCAGTTTTGTAATTATGAATTCAAAATTCACCAAGCCGCTTACACTGGCGCGATGTCTGCCCAGCTTTTATCCCCCCGCGCCCTGTATGAAGACGTGGCCGAGCTGCTGCGCCAGCGCATCTACAAGCGCGAACTGGCCCCTGGCGATTGGATCGACGAGTTGCGTCTTGCCGAGCAATACGGCATCAGCCGCACCCCCCTGCGTGAGGCGCTGAAAGTGCTGGCCGCCGAGGGGCTGGTCACCATGAAAGTGCGGCGCGGTGCCTACGTGACCGAGGTGAACGAGAAAGACCTGCACGACGTGTACCACCTGCTGGCCCTGCTGGAGTCCGACGCGGCTGGTGCCGTGGCCGAGCGTGCTAGCCCCGTGCAACTGGCCGAACTTCAAAGCCTGCACGCCGCCCTGGAAGCCGCAGCGCCTGACAGAGTAGCGTTTTTCACGCTGAATGAGGCGTTTCATATCCGCCTGCTGGAGATTGCCGACAACCGCTTCAGCTGCCAAATGGCCTGCGATCTGCGCAAGGTCATGAAACTCAACCGCCAGCACTCGCTGCTGAAAACCGGACGGCTGGAAGAGTCGCTCCAAGAGCACCGCGCCATCATGGCGGCATTGGCAGCGCGAGACGCGGATGCCGCCGTGCGTTGCATGCGCGCGCACTTCGCCAGTGGGTTGGAAGCGGCGGGGTGAATCGTGCCGAATATGGCGACGACCCACTGGTCATCGCAGGGCACTGCAGCTTAATTGCTATTAATTAAGTAGCGACGAGGACAAGAAAACCCTTGGCTACAAGCCAGAAACACTTAAAAAAACATACCCTAGGAGCCAAAAAGCCCCACAGGCGGCAATCTACGCCGCCTCATGCACCGCCCCATGCGCCAGCGCCATGACCTCGTGCGGCCCCAGCGTTTTCAGGCGGTGGTCGCTCCAGACCTGGCGCCAGCGGCGCGCACCGGGCAGGCCGTTGCGCAGACCCAGCATGTGGCGGGCGATGGCGCTCCAGGGCGTGCCGTGCGCGGCGGCCTCGCGGGCCATGTAGTCGCACATTTTTTCTTCAATGTGTTCGCGCGTGTGGATTGCGCAGTGGTTCAGCGCTACGGGGGCGGTGCCAAAAAAAGCCGCGTCCCACGACGCCAGCCACCAGGGGTTGTGGTAGGCCTCGCGGCCGACCATGACGCCATCCACCTGCTGTAATTGCTCGGTCACTTGCGCCTCGGTGGTGATGCCGCCATTGATGCCAATGGTCAGCTGCGGAAAGTCTTTTTTGAGCTGGTGCACCAGCGCATAACGCAGCGGCGGGATGTCGCGGTTTTCCTTGGGGCTCAGGCCGCTGAGCCAGGCGTTGCGGGCATGCACGATGAAGACTTGGCAACCCGCCTGGCTCAGCGTGCCCACAAAGTCGCGCACAAAGGCATAGCTTTCGGTCTTGTCGATGCCGATGCGGTGCTTGACCGTGACGGGGATCTGAACCGTATCGACCATCGCCTTGACGCAGTCAGCCACCAGCTGCGGCTCGGCCATCAGACACGCGCCGAAAGCGCCGCGCTGCACCCGCTCGCTGGGGCAGCCGCAGTTGAGGTTGATCTCGCGGTAGCCCCACTGCTCGCCCAGTTGCGCGCAGCGCGCCAGCTCCAACGGCTCGCTGCCGCCCAGTTGCAGCGCCAGCGGCTGCTCCTCGGCATTCAAACGCAGGTGGCGCGCCACGTCGCCGTGCAAGAGCGCGCCGGTGGTCACCATCTCGGTGTAGAGCCGCGTTTTTTTCGTCAGCAGGCGGTGGAAAAAGCGGCAATGGCGATCCGTCCAGTCCATCATCGGCGCGACAGACAGGCGCCAGGGGCTGGGAGTTTGACTTTGCAAAGGCGAGCGAGGTGAGAAAACCATGCGAAGAATTATCCGCCGCCTGCTCATTTCATCTGCACCGACCCGCTCACCGTGACCACCACAGCCGCTTTGCCTGCCTCGACCGGCACCGGCGCATCGGCGCTGGAAAAGCGGGCTTCGGCGGCGGCCAAGCGGGGGCGGCCAACGAAACTCTGGTCACTGCTGCTGACATTCAACTCGCGCAGGGTGTAGCCGCCAAAGCCAAAGCCCTTGGCAATCTCACTGGCTTTGGCTTTGAAACGCTCAATGGCTTGCGCCTGCGCCTCCCCCTCGACTTTGAGGCGCTGCTCACGGCTGAGGCTGAAGGCCACGCCGCTGACGGTGAGCGCGGCGACTTTGCCCGCCGCCGCGCTGATGCGGGCAAAGTCGCGCCCCTCCAGCACCAGTTCGGCGCTGCCTTGCCAGGCGGTGATTTTGCCGTCTTTGCCGTAGCGTGGGTAGAGGCTGAAGTTGCCGGTACGCACCTCCATTTGCCCGGCCAGTGCGGTTTTTTTGGCCTCCTGCAGCGCAGCGTCAACGGCGGCTTTAAGCTGGCTTTGCACCGCCGCAGCATCAGCGGCTTCGCGGGTGGTGGCCAGGCTCAGCGTCAAATAATCTTGCGCCACCTCGACCTGACCGCTGGCCGACAGCTGGAGGTGGTTTTTCGGCTCCAATTTGTCAAAATTTTGACCAAATACACTGCTAGCCAAGGTATATATTGCCGTTGCCGCTATGATTTTTGATATAGCCTGGAAGGTCTTGCGAGAGTTCATGGTGTGGTCCTGCGGTGGGTTGCGGGGCAACATCGGCTGCGTTGCCCAGCCTGCACTTTACGCGCGCAGAAACTTCAGCGGCTCAAAATTGCCGCGCACCACACTTTGCGCATTCACGCCCCACCACTGCTGCGCGATGGTGGCATAGAGCTGGCGGAAATCGGTGGTGTGGATGAGATTTTGCGTGCCGTCCAGCCGCGTCAGATCGGGCGGCTGGCCATACAGCCCGCCACGCACCGCGCCGCCGGTCACAAAGTGCGGCGCTGCCGTGCCGTGGTCGGTGCCGTTGGTGCCGTTTTGCCTGGGGCGGCGGCCAAATTCGGAATACGTCATCACCACGGTGCGGTCCCACGCGCCAATTTCCATCAAGCCGCCCTTGAGCGCAGCGAGCCCTTCGGCCAACTGGCGCAGCAAGTTGGCATGCAAGCCCGGCTGGTTTTGGTGCGTGTCAAAGCTGCCCAGCGTCAGCGCCAGCACCGGCACGCCGCCGTCCTTGCCGCGCTGCGAGGCCACCACCTGGCAGGCGGCGCGCACGCCATTGCCAAACGCGCCGCCGGGAAAAGCGGTGTTGAAGGCAAACTTGTCGCCGCGCAAGCCTTCAGCCGCTTGCGCGGTGCCGTTTTCCACCGCCAGAATGTGTTGCAAGGCGGCGTTGCCGCGCACAGCCGCCGGGGCGGCCAGACGCGACTGGCTCAAAAACGCCTCGGGGTTGTTCAGCGAGACCGCACGCGCGCCCGCCAACGGGCCAAAGTCATTGTTGCCAATCAGCACGCCCTCGGCGGTGAACTTGGCGCGGCTGCCGTAGCCGGTTTTCATGGCTCTGCCGACCCAGCCATCGTCCAGGTACTCGGTGGCGGAGGAGGCGGTTTCCCATATCTCGATGGAGCGGAAATGCGACAGGTTTGCCTGCGGGTAGCCCACCCCTTGCACGATGGCCAGCTCGCCCTTCTCCCACAGCGGCAGCGCGGCCTTGAGCTCTGGGTGCAGGCCGGTTTTGGCGTCGAGTTTGAGAACATCTCCCACTTTGATGGCAATGCCGGGGCGCAAGGCGTAGTAGCTGCTGTCGGCATACGGCACCACGGTGTTGAGGCCGTCGTTGCCGCCTTTGAGCTCGACCAGAATCAGGATGCGGTTGTTGGCGCTGGCCGCGCGCGAATCAAGCGCCTGCGCCCAGCTTGGCGCATGGGCCGCCAGCAAGGCTGCGCCGCTGACGCTGGAGAACAGGCTCAGCGCCTGGCGGCGGCTGAGGCAGGTGTGGCTGTGCAGTGTGTTCATGGGGATGCCTTGCAAGGTTTGCTTTACTTGAGCTGGTAGGCCGGGTCTTGCGTGAGCCCGCGCAGGTAGGCCAGGCCCACGGTGCCCGCCGCAATGGTTTGGGTCGGCGGCACTGCCAGCAGCGCCTGGGCCATGCGGGTTTGCGCGTCGTCGCTGGGCACGCTATCGGGCTTGGCACCGTAGGCGGCCAGCCACGCCGCGGCATCGAAATTTGTTTTCGCAATACTGTCAGCCAGTAGCAAAGCGCCCTCTTTGCCCAGCATCGCCACGGCCTGCTGGGGGCTGCCCCTGCCACCGCCCGAGGCGAACTCCTCTTTCATGCGGCGCATCATGCCTTCGCGGGCGGCCAGGGTGTCGGGCGTGGCCTTGAGGAGTTGCTCGGTAAATTGCTTGCGCCCCAGCAGCGTGGTCGAGTTGATCCAGTCGTTCTGGCCGGGCCAGCCCTTGACGTTGGGCGGCACTAGCAGGTTTTGGCCCAGTTGCGCAGTCTTCAGGGTGAACGGCAGCGTGTTGGGGCTGACAAAGCCAAATTGCCGTACGGTGCCGACCACCAGGTCCACCGGCGACTTGATCAGGCTGCCGCGGTTGGCCTCGGCCCAGAATTCATCACAGAGCAGCAGCTCGCGCATCACCACGGAAATGTCCCAGCCGCTTTGCTTAAAGCGCGCTGCTATCCGCTCGGCCGCCTGCGGCTGGGGCTGCGGAGAGACAAATTCGCGCCAGAGTTTGGTGGTGATAAAGCGTGCGGCGGTGGGCTGGTCAAGCAGCACGTCGAGCACGGCGTCACCATCAAAATTACCAGTGCGGCCGAGCACGGTTTTGCTGCCGCTGTCATGGAAGAACGGGCGGAATTTGAAGGTGAAGGTGTCACGGTCAATACTCCAGCCCGTTAGGGCGCGCGCCACTTCTTTGACATCTCGCTCGCTGTAGGCCGCCGTAGCGCCCTGGCCCTGGGTCGCCTCGCCCAGGGTAAACAGCTCCATGACTTCACGGGCGAAGTTCTCGTTCGGCGCGTCTTTGCGGCTGTTGGCGGCGTCCAGGTACACCAGCAGCGCCGGGTCTTTCGCCACAGCATGCAGCAAGGTGCGGAAATTGCCCAGCGCGTTGGTGCGCAGCAACTGGTGCTGCTGCCACATGACTTGCGAGCGCACCACTTTTTGCTGCGAAGTAGCAAAGTGGTTGTGCCAAAACAGCGTCATGCGCTCGGCTAGCGGCGTCGGCGTGGTGAGCATTTCACCCAGCCACCAGTTTTTCAGCTCAAGCCCCTCGCGCAGCTGCTCACGCCGCGCGGCAATGATGGCATCGCGGTCTTTCAGGTCGGCAATGCGGCCGGGCGGCGGCTGCGAGACAAACGCGGGCGGCGGCTGGCGCGGCTTGGCGGCTTGCGCACGGACCAGCAGTTCACCGACCGCGCGCTGGGCGCTTTGGCCGGTGAGCGCGTCCACTTCCTGCTGGGTCGGTGCAAAACCCGTGCGTACCAGCAGGTGGCGCGCCGCAGCGGCGTCGAGCATTGCAGGCGCGGCTTGCAGCAACGGGGTGGCCGCCAGCGTTGCAAGCACAAACAGTCGAATCAATGGCAGCATGTTTTTCCTTTGCGAATCGGTCGGCCCATGGCATGGGTCAAGCGTTTTGAATGCACAACACAAGCATCCACGCTGCAGCCTTTATGCCTTACGCCCGCGCCATAAAGTCGGCGCAACAGATGTAAGCAACTGTCAGGGTTGACGATTAGGGGTGGTTTCGCGTTCAATCCGTAACAGAATCGGCTCTGTTACATATTTATAGACTCATCATCATGACCGCCAACACTACCCGCGTCGACAAAATTTTGGTCCTGGACGATGACGTTCGCATCCGCGATTTGCTCAGGCGTTACCTCACGCAAGAAGGCTTTGAAGTCATCGTCGCCGAAGACGGCAAGGCCCTCAACCGCATCATGCTGCGCGACAGCGTCGATTTGATCGTGCTGGACCTGATGATGCCCGGCGAAGACGGCCTGTCGATCTGCCGCCGCCTGCGCGCAGCCAACGACCGCACGCCCATCATCATGCTCACCGCCAAAAGCGAAGACGTGGACCGCATCGTGGGCCTTGAAGTCGGCGCTGACGACTACCTAAGCAAACCCTTCAATCCGCGTGAATTGCTGGCACGCGTGCACGCCGTGCTGCGCCGCCGCCCGGCTTTTGAAGCGCCAGGCGCACCGTCAAGCGAAAACGAGATGGTCAAGTTTGGCCCTTTTTCGTTCGACCTGGGTGCGCGTACCTTGCGCAAAAACGACGAGGACTTGCCGCTGACCACAGGCGAATTTGCCATGCTCAAAACGCTGGTGCGCCACCCCCGGCAACCGCTCTCGCGTGAAAAACTCGCCCAACTGGCACGCGGCCGTGATTTTGAACCCTTTGACCGCAGTTTGGATGTGCAAATCTCGCGCCTGCGCAAAATGATTGAGCTCGACGCCGCCACGCCGCGCTACATCCAGACGGTGTGGGGCGTGGGCTATATGTTCGTGCCGGACGGCACGAACTAAGCCGCACACTGCCCCATCTCACCCTTTTTAGCGAGCGCGATTGATTACCTCCTACCAGAGCCAGGTCGAAATGACCGGCCCGGTCCCTCTGGAGACGGCACCTGCGCCGCTGGAAGTGCGGCCCAAAGTAGGTCTGAGCCTTTTTTGGCGAACTTTTTTCATGCTGACACTGCTGCTGATTGGCAGCATTGTGGCGTGGCTGCAAACCTTCCGGTCGCTCGAATTTGACCCGCGTTCGGCACAAAATGCACAGCAAATCGCCTCGCTTGTGAACATCAGCCGCGCCGCACTGGCGCATTCGGACGCAGCCGCCCGCGCAGCACTCATCAACACCATGGCCGAGCAGGAAGGCGTGCGGGTCATGCCACGCATGGCCCGCGACACCTACGAATTACTGCTCAGCGACGCGGCTGAGGTGCGCGTCACCGATGAGGTCGTCGCGCGGCTGGGCACCGGAACGATTGTGGCGGGGAAAGTCAATAAAGTGTCTGGGCTGTGGGTGGGCTTCCAAGCGGGCCAAGCGTCCTACTGGCTGCAGATGGACCGCGCACGCTTTCAACCGGTGGAGGGCCGCTCCTGGCTGATCTGGTTGCTGATTGCGGCGGCATTTTCAGTCGCTGGTGCAGCGGTGATTGCAGGCCTGATCAACCGCCCGATCAAACAATTGTCGTTTGCCGCCAGCCGTGTGCGCGACGGTGACTTTGATGCCAGCCGGCTCGACGAGCAGGCCGCCACCAGCGAGATTCGCGAGGTCAACATCGGGTTCAACCGCATGGCGCAGCAGCTCTCCAAAATAGAACAAGACCGCGCTGTCATGTTGGCAGGTATTTCGCATGACTTGCGCACCCCCTTGGCACGCCTGCGGCTGGAAACCGAACTCAGCGTCGCCGACATCGATGCGCGCGACCACATGGCTGCCGATATCGCGCAGCTTGACGCCATCATTGACAAGTTTCTCGACTATGCGCGGCCCGACCATGTGGAGCTGCGCGTCGTCTCGCTCAACCAGGTCATCCAGGCTTGCGTTTACGCGGTGGAAGACGACAACGCGCTGCGCATCAACCTGGACATTGAGCCTGACCTTCGCGTCCTGGCCGACGAGGTCGAACTCAGCCGGGTGATCGCCAATTTGCTGGAGAATGCACGCCGCTACGGCAAAACACCGACCACCGGTATTGCCGTGATCGATATCGCCGCGAAAGGCCGTGGCAACTGGGTTTTGCTAAAAGTCCGCGACCACGGCATGGGTGTATCGGAGGAGTCACTCTCCAACTTGACCAAACCGTTCTACCGTGGCGATGCCGCTCGCACTGCCGCCACTGGTGCGGGTTTGGGGCTGTCGATCGTGGAAAAAACCATCCAGCGGCTGGGCGGCGCATTCACACTGGCCAACACCAATTCTGGTGGGCTGGCAGCACACATCAAATTGCAGCGGGCGGCAAAACTTTAAGCGGTGGCAACCGGACTGCGGTAGAGCAACACCACGGCACGCGCTTCCATTGCCAAGCCCTCGCCCACTGGCCCCATCTTCTCGGCAGTTTTGGCCTTCACATTGACATGGCCAACTGGCAAGCCCAAGGCAGCAGCAATACGCTGTGCCATCGCAGGCAAGTACGGCGCCAGGCGAGGGGCCTGGGCAACTACCGTGCTGTCTATATTGCCCAATTCATATCCCGCCGCGCGGACACGCTCGGCGGCATGCCCGAGTAGCACGAGCGAGTCCGCACCTTGGTAGGCCCGATCGGTGTCAGGGAAATGGCGGCCAATGTCGCCCAAGGCAACCGCTCCCAGCAGGGCGTCTGTGATGGCGTGCAGCAGCACATCGGCATCGGAATGGCCGAGCAGGCCGCGTTCGTAGGGCACATGCACGCCGCCAATGATGAGCGGGCGGCCCGGCACCAGGGCATGGGTGTCCCAGCCCTCGCCGATTCTGAAAGGAAGCAGGTCGGTGTGTTCGCTCATGTCATGCGGCTCCTCAATAACGCCTCGGCCAAAGCGAAGTCCTCGGCATAGGTGACTTTGAAATTCTGCGCACTCCCCGTCACTAGCAGCGGTGCGTGGCCCAGCATTTCCATGGCGCTGGCTTCGTCAGTGACTTGGATACCCGCTTGTAGCAAAGCCGCCAACAGTGGGCCAATGCGGAACATTTGCGGGGTTTGCGCGAGCCACTTGTCCTCGCGCGGCAAAGTGCCCGCAACGCGGCCGTTTTGCGCCACCTTCAGGGTGTCGGGCAGGGGTATGGCCAGCAGCCCGCCCACAGAATCGTGTTGGCAAGCGTCGATGACCGCATTGATTTGCGCAGGCGTTACCAAACAGCGCGCAGCATCATGGACCAGTGCCCAGTCGCTGGATGCCGCGCCATGGGACAGCAAATGCTGCAAGCCTTGTGCGACCGAATGCGCTCGGCTGCTGCCGCCGCAGCGCGCAACATGGCAGGGCCAACCTGACGCCGCTTGATCGGCAAAAAAAGTGTCTTCTGGTGCCACTACCACCCAGCAGGCCGCAACGCGCGGCACTTCTGCAAAGGCTTGCACGGTGTGCCAGACCATCGCCTGGCCCGCAAGATGACGGTATTGTTTGGCGAGAGTGCCCTGCCCGGCGAGCAGTGCCCGGCTGCCGCTGCCCGCACAGGGAATCAAGGCGAAAAAGCGGGGTGGGTATGTTGCAGCATCAGGCGATGCGCCAGGCGTTGTGAAGGTCATGCTGCGCCATTCTAAAATCCCGGCAAACCCTGCCACCGATTCGGCGCAGGGTATTTGCTTTTCTGGTGCCCATGCAACTCCCCAAACTCGCTCTCGGCAAACGCCATACCGCGCCGCTCCCGCCCACTTCTGCCGACGCCCTGCTGCTGGCCGAGCTTGGCTTGCGCGAGCAAGCCGCCGGCCACTGCACCGCCATCATTACGGCCAACGCAGGTGACGCCCAGCGCCTGCTCGACGAGATGGCGTTTTTCGCCCCGGCTCTGCGCTGCGTGCTGTTTCCTGATTGGGAAACCTTGCCCTACGACAGCTTTTCGCCGCACCAGGACTTGATCTCCGAGCGGCTTGCCACGCTCTGGCGCATCAGCCAGGGCCAGGCCGATGTGGTGCTGATGCCCGCCACCACCGCGCTCTACCGGCTCGCGCCGCCGAGCTTTATGGCTGGCACCACGTTTCACTTCAAGGTCAAACAAAAGCTCGACGAAGCGGGCCTGCGCTCGCAGCTCACTTTGGCCGGTTACAACCACGTCACACAGGTGGTTAGTCCCGGCGAATATGCCGTGCGCGGCGGCTTGATCGACTTGTTCCCCATGGGCTCGCCGGTGCCCTACCGGGT